>NZ_JASCOM010000063.1:0-27607 GCF_029959925.1 Pseudomonas sp. PS02303 | reverse complement strand
AGGCCGGACGCGTAACTGGGAACCGATCGGCACCGTGTTGTTGAACCCGGATCGAGAGCAACAGAACGAGAAAATGGCGGCATAGTTAGACGGTTGACGCGACAACTACCTTGAAAAATGCCGGTATGCAGAAGCGTGGATCATCGGCGTACACAAACGAGTAGAGGAATTTGCCGGCGTTACGGAAGAAGGGGAGCGGGCAATCCACGCTTATACCCAGAGACATTATCCTGGTGTTCCGATCACAAAGATGAAACGCCGGAAACTCGATATGGGTGCGTACCGAGCGTACATTCAGGGCAAAAGGGATGGTGAAAGCGTCTCTCTGCACAAACCTATGGGCCGTGAAGAGCACATGCTGTTGGAATGAGGTAGTGCCCAAGAATAAGTCCCGCTCGAGCGGGATTTTTTTCGTCCGATGTTTGTCCCCTGAAAGTGGGGGTAAGCCTGTGGATAAAGTCCTGGCGTGGCGGTCTGGGAAGCCCCCCCGGCGATGCTCAAATTTTAACCAGCAGGGCGAAATTCGACATTATTCTTGACGTTCGCAATCGAGACAGAGATATTCCCCTCGGCACGCGGGTAGGTGCCTGCCGTCCACATTGGCAAAGCGAAAGCACTACCGACAAACCAACGGAACCCTTATGGGTGCTCCGGAGTGGACACAGAGCATCAGCCTTTGGAGGCTGCCGTATGCAAAACCCAATCACGCTCCGCGATATCGAAAACCTCAAAAAACTCGCCAAGCAGGCAAAGGCCCTTCACCCAGGACTGAGCCATGCGCAGCGCCTCAACCTGATGGCGCAGCATCATCTTCAGGCACGCAGCTATCACGAAGTTCGCAAGTGGATCGCTCGCTCGTTGGAGCAGCACTACGAGCGGAAGGACAGTGGCGTGGTCTACTGCAAGCTCTGCCGTTTTTCTTTCGTCCCCGGTGTAGCCGAGGACTCGACTACTCACGAGAAGCGTCACCTCAATTTTGAGGACGCTCTTTTCTCCCTCGGAGCGTTACCAGCTGCACATGCCACCCGAGAGCAAAGGAAACGCGAGGCGCATAACCTGATCCATTCCGCACCGTCCGCCGGCGAAGAATTGGCTGGAGTCGAGCAACTGGTCAACGCCTGGTATGACCGTTCGCTGGAATCCGCGATCGGCAATGGCGGCTGGAAGAAACACCCGAGCCTTGCCGAGTATGCCGCGATGATCGTTCCAACCGTTGAGGCCTGGTTGCGGCAGAGCAGGGTGTTGTACCTGTCCAAATACGGCTGCAATCGGGGCGTGATCCCAGAGGGTCAGACAACGTGGGTTCAGCCTGAAGGCTGATAGGGTTGGGTCCTTTGGGGAAGCTGCGACAATTGGCACGTTGATTGATCTCATCTTCCCCAGGACTTCCCACATGAGCCGAGACACCTACGAAGCCAACATCGCCTTCATCGACCAGACGGTAAAGCGCCTGGAGCGCAATGAGGTGAGCATCGACGAGCTGGAGACCCTTGCTCGCGAATTTGCGGATGCACGTAAGTTCTGCGCCGACCGGCTTACCCGAATCGAGAGCGTTGTTCAGGCAACCTTGGGCGCTGAAGAGGGTCAGTCCGGTGAACGCACCTGATCCGGTTGAGCAGCACCTCACTCTCAGCGCATACCTTACCCAGATCCAGAAGGCTGTCCGTGCTGCGGTACCAGACAGCAGCTGGGTTATTGCGGAACTCAGCGACTTCAAGCGCCGTCCGAACGGCCACTGCTACATGGACATCTTGGAGTCGCGTGAGGGAGCCGAGGTCGCGAAAGCACGGTGCACCATGTTTGCGAACGTCGCCGGCAAGGTACTTGGTGAGTGGCAGCAGGCAACCGGAGGCCTGCCCCAAGCAGGAATGAACGTGGGGTTTGGGGAGCAATGGAACCAAAAACCAACGTAAGCCCTACCAACGCTTTTCGGTGTCTTCTTCCCAGGCGCCCATCTCGACAAAACAGTTGCGCATGTCGGCCTCCTGGCTGATCTCGGTCAGCAGGTCATGCACGCTCTTGTCCAGCTCATCGTCGCTCCGATACGGAATGGTCAACTCATAGTGGCCGGCATCCAGCCGCTTCATGCCATAGGGCTCCAGGCAGTAGCGCTCAATGTTCTCCGTGGCCCGCTTCCGGCCGCGCACGAACTTGCTGTTATTCACCACCGCGAGGCGCAGGGTGACGGTGGCCACCCGCTCGGCGGCGGGCGGCTCTGCCGGCGACGCGGCCGAAGGCTGCTGGTCGCGTGACCTGGCGCTCTTCTGGTACGCGCCGATCTCGACACCACGGTGGCGCAGGTAGCTGTACAGCGTGCTCTTGGAGATGTGCAGCTTCTCGCCGATCGCGCTGACGCTCAGGCGACCTTCGCGGTAGAGGGTTTCGGCCGCCATGGCGGTGGCCTCAGCCTTGGCTGGCAGGCCCTTGGGACGGCCACCGATCCGGCCACGCGCCCGTGCGGCCGACAGACCCGCCTGAGTCCGCTCGCGGATCAGCTCGCGCTCGAACTCCGCCAGCGAGGCGAACAGGTTGAACACCAGGCGGCCTTGGGCGTGGGTGGTGTCGATGGGGTCATTCAGGCTCTGTAAGCCGACCTTGCGCTCTGCCAGCTCGCCGACCAACTCGACCAGGTGCTTGAGGGAACGCCCAAGGCGATCCAGCTTCCAGATCACCACGGCATCACCCGGCCGCACGTTGGCCAGCAGTTTGTCCAACTCCGGCCGGGCGCTTTTCGCGCCGCTGGCGATGTCTTGGTAGATGCGTTCGCACCCGGCCTGTTTCAGGGCATCGACTTGTAGGTCGGCTTTCTGATCCCGAGTGCTCACTCGCGCATAACCGATCTTCATCAAAAGTACTGTTTACTCGACTACGTTAGTAATAGTTGAACTTTGATTAAGCGTACCAGTTATTTGAACCGTAGCGCGGGGAGCTTAACGAACCGAGCCATTCCTCGATAGAGTTCGGCAAAACCTTCGTTTTGTCGAACCATTGCATCGCCCTTTGTGATTGGCGTATAAACACACAAACACCTATTAGCGGAGAACGCTATGAATACCATTCGCTGGAATGTCGCCGTCTCGGCCGACACCGACCAGTCGCTTCGGATGTTTCTGGCCAGCCAGGGCGGCGGCCGTAAGGGCGACCTGTCGCGCTTCATCGAAGAAGCGGTACGGGCACACATCCTGGAGCTGAGCGCTGAGCAGGCCAAGGCCGCTAACGCCCATCTGAGTGAGGCAGAATTGACCAACGCGGTTGACGAAGCGCTCGACTGGGCACGTAAGCGCTGATGCGGGTCGTGTTGGATACCAACATCCTGTTCAGCGCCCTGATCTCGCCACATGGCGCGCCCGATGCGATCTACCGTGCCTGGCGGGCGGCGCGTTTCGAGGTGGTGACCTCGCGGATGCAACTCGATGAAATTCGTCGAGCCAGCCGCTATCCCAAGCTTCAGGCCATCCTACAGCCCGCCAAGGTGGGCGCCATGATCAATAACCTGCAACGGGCTGTGGTACTGGAGCGCCTGACCATCGAGGTCGAAGCCGATGATCCGGATGACTCGTTTTTGCTGGCCATGGCCTTGGCGGGCGATGCGGACTACCTGGTAACCGGTGATCGCCGCGCCGGCCTGCTGCAACGCGGGCACATCGAACGCACGCGGATCGTCACGCCCGCCGTGTTCTGCGTCGAGGTGCTGTGATCAATGCCGGTCGGTTTTCTGACTCAAGAGCAACGCGACGGTTTTGGCCGCTATGTTGATTCGCCCAGCCGTGAAGAGCTGGAACGTTACTTCCACCTGAGCGATGAAGACCGTGAAGCCATCCAGGTGCTGCGGGGTAACCATAACCGTCTGGGTTATGCCGTTCTGCTGACCACCGTCCGCTTCGTTGGCGTTCTGCCGGACAAGCCCGCCGCCGTGCCGGTGGAAGTCCTGCAGGTGCTTTGCCGACAACTGGCGATTCCAGACCCCGACTGCCTCCAGCGCTATAGCGATCATCGCCGCTGGATACATGCCACCGATATTCAGAACCGCTTTGGCTATCGTCATTTCACCGATCCGGGCATCGGCTTTCGCTTGAGCCGCTGGCTGTATGCCCTCTGCTGGACGGGCACCGACCGGCCGGGAGTGCTGTTTGAGCGAGCCACCTCGTGGCTGTTCACACAGAAAGTCCTCCTGCCTGGTGTGTCTCAACTAGAGCGCTTTATCGCCCAGTTGCGCAGTCGGGTCGAAGAACGCCTCTGGTTTACGCTGGGCCGCAGCGTGACTGAGGAACAGCGATTGCAACTGCAAGACTTGCTGACGGTGGCCGAAGGCAACCGCAGCTCCCGGCTGGATCAATTGCGCTCCGGCCCGGTCATGGTCAGTGGCCCCGCGTTGATTCGGGCACTGCGCCGGCTCGATGACGTGCGCGGCATCGGCATCACCTTGCCGGCGGCGGCGCACATCCCTCCCAGCCGTATCGCCGCCCTGGCCCGCTTCGCCAACACGGCCAAGGTCACCGCGATTAATCGGCTGCCGGCGTCGCGGCGGATGGCGACACTGGTGGCCTTCGCACTCTGCCTGGAGGCGACTGCGCACGACGACGCACTGGAAGTCCTGGAGGCCTTGCTGCGCGACCTGTTCAGCAACGCGGAGAAGGCCGACAAGAAAGCCCGCATGCGCAGCCTGAAAGACCTGGATCGGTCGGCCGCGACGCTCGCCGCCGCGTGCAAGGTCGTGCTGGACAGCTCGATCAGCGATGACAACGTGCGCGCCCGGCTGTTCAACGACCTGCCGAGGACCACCCTGGAAAAGGCCCTGGAAGAGGTCAACGCGCTGATCCGCCCGGTAGATGACGTCTATTTTCTTGCATTGGAAGCGCGCTACCGCAGCGTGCGCCGCTTCCTGCCCGACCTGCTCAAGCACATCCGCTTCGGCTTCAGCCCGGCCGGCAAGGGCGTGGCGGCTAGTCTGGAGTGGCTGCAACTGAACCTGCCGCGCCGGAAGCCAGAGGATGACGCGCCGCAGGAGATCGTGGCCAAGGCTTGGCAGAAGCACATCACCCGCGAAGATGGCTCCCTCGACATGGGTGCCTATGTGTTCTGCACGCTCGATGCGCTGCGCACGGCCCTGCGCCGCCGCGATGTCTTCGTCTCGCCCAGTTGGCGCTATGCCGACCCGCGCCTTGGCCTGCTCGACGGTGCCGAATGGCTGGCGGCGCGACCGATCATCTGCCGGTCACTGGGCCTGACCATCGACGCCAAAACCACCCTGGACGCCTTGTCCGTCGAGCTGGATGCAACCTGGCTGGCAGTAGCCGCGCGCCTGCCCGACAACCCGGCGATTCAACTGAGCGAGAACACCGAGGGCAAGACCGAACTGTCGCTCGGGGCGCTGGACAAGCTGGACGAGCCCTGCTCGTTGCTGCAACTGCGGGCGGCCGTGTCTGACCTGATGCCGCGTGTCGATCTGCCGGAAATCCTCTTGGAAATCGCCGCCCGCACTGGCTTTTCCGAGGCCTTCACCCATGTCTCCGAACGCAATGCACGCGCCGACAACCTGGTCACCAGCCTCTGCGCGGTGCTGTTGGGCGGGGCCTGCAACACCGGCCTGGAGCCCTTGATCCGCACCGACAACCCGGCGCTGCGCCGTGACCGGCTGTCCTGGGTCAGCCAGAATTATATCCGCGACGACACCCTGTCAGCGGCTAACGCCATCCTGGTCGGAGCGCAAAGCCAACTGGAACTGGCCCAAGTCTGGGGTGGCGGCGAGGTCGCCTCCGCCGATGGCATGCGCTTCGTCGTACCGGTGCGCACCGTGCATGCCGGCCCCAATCCGAAGTATTTCGGCACCGGCCGGGGTGTCACCTGGTACAACCTGATTTCCGACCAATTCTCCGGCCTCAACGCCATCACCGTGCCCGGCACGCTGCGCGACAGCCTGGTGTTGCTGGCGGTCGTGCTGGAACAGCAGACCGAGTTGCAGCCGACGCAAATCATGACCGACACCGGGGCCTACAGCGATGTGGTGTTCGGGCTCTTCCGCCTACTTGGCTACCACTTCAGTCCGCGGCTGGCCGATGTCGGCGGTACCCGCTTCTGGCGCACGCGCCCGGACGCGGACTACGGCAAGCTCAACGGGCTGGCCCGCCAGTCGGTCAAACTCGACCTGATCGCCGAGCACTGGGACGACCTGCTGCGCCTGGCCGGCTCGCTCAAACTCGGCCGGGTGCCGGCGACTGGCATCATGCGCACGCTGCAAACGGGAGATAGACCCACCCGGCTGGCCCAGGCGCTGGCCGAATTCGGGCGGATCGAAAAGACTCTGCACACGTTGACCTATATCGACGACGAGTCCAAGCGCCGCGCCACCCTGACCCAGTTGAACCGAGGCGAAGGCCGGCACAGCCTGGCCCGCGCCGTGTTCCACGGCAAACGCGGCGAGCTCCGCCAGCGCTACCGCGAAGGCCAGGAAGACCAGCTCGGTGCTCTGGGCCTGGTGGTGAACATCATCGTGCTGTGGAACACCCTCTACATGACGGCGGCCGTGGAACGGCTCAAGCAGCACGGCTATCCAGTGCTGGAAGAGGATTTGGCCCGGCTATCGCCGCTGATCTACGAGCACATCAACATGCTCGGGCGGTATTCCTTTGCGGTACCGGAAGAAGTTGCGCGCGGCGAGCTGCGGCCACTGCGTAATCCAGACGACGACCTGTGATCCCCCTAAACGCTATGAGCAACACCCAAGCTGCTGCTGGATCGGCGGGCACTTCACCGAGCCGAACGAACAGAAAACGCAGCAATCCCCTGGGTTGGGGCGCAGCAGCGCCTTGCAGTTGCTGCACTCGTAATAGAACTGGCAGGCGTCCGTGGGCATGGTTTCCGGCTTGGCGAAGCCGCAGCGCGGGCAAGTCAGCACGGACTCAAGGACAATGGCGCTCATCGTGACCTCACTTCTGCACTGTGGAGGGGTATCCCGCGTTCGCGGTCGCCTCAGTCAGTGCCTCGGGCTGGGCCTTATCGGGATCGTAGGTGACGGTCGCCGTCTTCTGGTCGAAATTGACCTGGACGTCACTCACGCCGGACACCTTCTCCAGCGACTTCTTGACCGTGATCGGACAGAGTCCGCACGTCATGTTCTGCACGTCGAGCGTGACGGTTTTCGGGGGAGCCGCCAGCGCCACGAAGGGCAAGGCGAAAAGCACGGCGATCAGCAGTTTGCGCATGGTTAATCTCCTTCAGTAGAACAGCGGGGCGAGCCACGGCACGGCCAATAGGCCGAGCAGCAGCACGCTGACGATCCAGAACACGAGTCGCTGTCGCACGAGCGTGCGCGGATCGGCGCAGGGTGTACCTGGCGTACAAACCTGTGGCACCAGGTAGAGCTTGCGGAATGCCAATCCCAGGAACAGTAGAGTCAACCCGATGAAGAGGGGGCGTAGTGGCTCCATCATGGTCAGAGCGCCCACCCACGTACCGCCGACACCGAGTGCCAACAGCACCAGTGGCCCGACACAGCACACCGACGCACCGATGGCGGTCAGCGAACTCGCGACCAGCGAGCCTTTCCCGGTGAGTTGCATCCCCATTCCCATCTCCTGAGCCTGATTGCCTAGGTGCTATTCTAAACTCCGTACCAAAGTACGGAATCAAGGAGAAAGTGATGGCCACAGAGCTGACCATTGGCAAGCTGGCAGACGCCGCCGGGGTGAACGTCGAGACGATCCGCTACTACCAGCGACGCGGGCTGCTGGATGAACCAGCCAAACCCTTGGGTGGCCATCGGCGCTATCCGGTGGACATGGTGAAGCGACTGCGTTTCATCAAGCGGGCTCAGGCGCTGGGTTTCACGCTCTCGGAAGTCGGTGGACTGCTGACGCTGGATGAGTCGTGCGCCTGTGCCGAAACGCGAGCACGGGCTGCACGCAAGCTCGCGTTGATCGAGCAGAAGATGGCCGACTTGGTCGTCATGCAGCAACTGTTAGGCGAACTGGTGCAGCAATGTGATGCGGGAGACGGCGGAACGATCTGCCCGATCATCGAGGCACTGATCAGAGAGTAATGCCTGGCGGGTGAGCTGGAGATCGGAAAGCCCCTTTACGGTGGGATTCAGAGCTTACGTTGGTTTTTGGTTCCATTGCTCCCCAAACCCCAAAGTCACGCGCGTGATCGAAGATCTCGCCGGGCCTAATGGTCTGTGTTTCTCGCCAGATGAAAAGACCCTGTACATCGTTGAAGGTCGCGCCAAGCCGAATCGTTTGGTCTGGGCGTACGCGGTTAATGAAGACGGCACGCTGGGTAATCGCAACAAGCATATCGAGGCGACTGCGTATGGCGCGCTCGATGGCATTAAGTGCGATGAGGCCGGTAATCTCTGGTGTGGTTGGGGCAGCAATGGCTCGCCACAGGGTAAACCAGAGGAGCTTGATGGTGTGCGTGTGTTCAATGCTCAAGGCAAGGCGATTGGCCATATTTCGTTGCCGGAACGTTGCGCCAACCTATGCTTTGGCGGCGTTCAAGGTAACCGCCTGTTCATGGCCAGCAGCCATTCTATTTACTCAGTATTTGTAAACACCCGCGGCGCCACTTTTATTAAGTGAGCCACCAGCCGCAACCCAGCGGTTGCGGTTGCCCCACGCTGAACGGCTTGGCAGTACAGCGTGGCTGACTGAAATTAAGTGCGAGCCTCAACGCTCGCACTTATGTCCTGCACGCAGCGCGCGACAATGCCAGAATAGTCGCTCATGTCAGCCTGCGACCTTTGTATGAAAATCCTCAGCCTGCGCCTCAAAAATCTGAACTCACTCAAGGGCGAGTGGAAGATTGATTTCACTGCCGAGCCATTTAAAGACAACGGGTTGTTCGCGATTACCGGGCCCACCGGCGCGGGTAAAACCACGTTGCTTGATGCTATTTGCCTGGCCTTGTATCACCGCACGCCACGTATGAGTACGGTGTCTGCGGGGAGCAATGAATTGATGACGCGGCACACGGCTGAGTGCTTGGCCGAGGTTGAGTTTGAAGTTAAAGGTGTGGCGTACCGAGCGTTTTGGAGCCAGCGCCGCGCCCGCGACAAAGCTGATGGGGCACTGCAGGCGCCCAAGGTTGAGTTGGCATTGATGGCCGACGGCAAAATCGTTACTGACAAAATCAACGAAAAACTGCGTGAAACCGAGCGCCTGACCGGGCTGGATTTTGAGCGTTTCACTAAGTCGATGTTGCTCGCTCAAGGCGGCTTCGCGGCATTTCTTGAGGCCAATGCGAATCAGCGTGCAGAGTTGCTTGAAGAACTGACCGGCACTGATATTTACGGGCAAATTTCTCAGCGGGTGTTTGAGCAAACTCGTGAGGTAAAAACTGCGCTAGATCACCTGCGCGCTAAAGCTGAAGGGGTTGAGCTGTTAAGTGACGAGCAGCGTGAGCAACTTAACGCTGAGCATGCTCAAGTCAGCGTGGATGAGCAGCGTTTGGCGGCTGAGCAAAGCGGCCTGAATGCACAGACGCTGTGGCGCGATGCCAAAGCCAAGGCGCAGACGCAATTGCAGCAAGCGCAGGAGCAAGCGAGTCAGGCACAACAAGCGCTTAATCAGGCTCAGCCGCAATTGCACAAGCTGGCGGCCAGTGAGCCGGCCACACAATTGCAGCCGCTGTACCGCGAGCAACTGCGCATCAGTCATCAGTTGCAAGCCAGCCAAGCTCAAGAGCAGCAGTTGCGTGAGCAGCACATGGCTGCGCTGGAGCAAATCTGTCAGCAGGCGTGGCAAGGTCAACAAGTCAGTCAGCAAACATTGCAGGCAGAACGTGCGACTACAGAGGATTTGCAGCAGCGCGCTGATGCTGTTGCGCAGCAGCTCGTCACTCAGCCGCAGCGGGCGCAGTTAGGTGCGCATCTGGCCGCGTGGCAAGAGCAGTTCGACTCCTTGGCGGTGAGCGAGCAAGAGCAAGCCGCTGAGCGTGAGAAGCAACAACAACTGGATGACCAACTGGCTCAGCTAGCAGCTGAGTTACCCCAGCAGCAAACGGTTTTGCACGCAGCGACGACTCAGCTTAAACAAGCTGAGCTGGCGGCAAACACCGCGCGCGCGGAGTTGGATGGATTGTTTGGCGGCCATAATGACGCAGCCTTACGTGAGCAAACTCAGCAATTAACCGAGCGTGGGCGTCAGCTGGAGCGTTTGGCAATGCTGCTGACTCAGCGTCAGCAGTTTGTTGATCAGCAGGCTCAAGCGCAGGCGCAACTGATAGCTCAGCAAGCCGAGCAAGCGCAGTTAAATCAGCAGCGTGAGGCGCTGCGCAGTCAGTTTGTCGACCTTAAACAGCAGATCGCCGACAAACAAAAGCTGCTTGAGCAAGAGCAACGTATTCAACAGTTAGAACAATACCGCGCCGCCCTACAAGCCGATGAGGCCTGTCCGCTGTGTGGCTCGCATGAGCACCCGGCGATTGCCGAGTATCAAGCGCTTAACCCGTCGCAAACTGTGCAAGCCTTGCAGGCCAAACAGCTTGAGCAAGATGCGGTGCGGGCACAAGGCGAGACGCTGAACAAGCGCCTGGCTGTGGTGGAAACACAAATAGCCCAGGCTCAAGCGCAAGTTAGTGCTGCACGACAGGGGTTGGCTGAGGCGGATCAGCGCTGGCAGCAAGCCTGTGAATCGCTCGGGCAGGCAATTGCGGATGCCAGCGCATTGCAGGCCGCACAACACGACCACGAGCAGCACATGCAGCAGCAACAGTTGCGCATGAGCCAGCTCGACCAACTCAAGTTAGTCGCCCAGCAAGCCGCCGATGGGGTGATGACGGCTGAGCTTGAGCACAGTAAATGCAGCGCTCAATTGGATACGCTGACCAGTAAACAGAGCCATGTGCAACAGCGTCACCACGACAGTATTAGCCAACTGCAGTTGCTCACCAGCAAGCATGCCGAACGCTTGGAACGCCTCAGTAGCTGTTTGCAGGTGCTGGGTTTGAACATGCCTGTAGCGCCTGCCGATTGGCTGCGTGAACAACAGCAAGCATGGCAAGGCTGGCAGGCTGAACAGGCGTTAAGCCTGAGTTTGGCTACGCAGTTGCAAGCGCAAACGCATGCACTGCAACAGGCGCACGAGCACGCACAAACCTGGCAGCAGCACTGGCTTGAGCAAGCGCAAGAGCCGTTAGCGGAGTTGCCGGCGGTTGATAACCCGCATGAGCAATTACAAGCATTGCAGCGTAGTTGGCAGGCTTCGCAACAGCAGCGTGATCAGCTGTGGGGGCAACTGCAAACGGTGCAAGTGCGTATCGAGCACGAGCAGCGTGAGTTAGCCGCGCAAAATAACGACTGGCAGAACGCTTTGGCGGCTAGCCAGTTTGCCGATGAGGCGCAGTTTATGGCGGCGTTATTGGATGACGCTGAACGCGCGAGCTTGCGCGAGCTTCAGCAGCGCCTAAACAACGCAGCCACTGCCGCTCAGGCTTTGGCGCACGATTGCACGCAGCGCTTTGCTGAATTGCAGTCGGTTGAGCAGTCGAAAGTGCTGGTCGATCTGGATGATGAGGCGCTGGCGCAACAGCTTGTACAGTTGGCAACACAGTTGCGCAACCTGAGCCAGCGCCAAGGTGAGATTCGTGCACAACTGCAAGGTGATGATGCGCGGCGCCTGAGCCAACAAAGCCTGTTTGCGCAGATCCGTGCGCAACAATCCAATTACGATGCTTGGCAGCAACTCAACAGCCTGATCGGCTCGGCGGATGGCGCTAAATTTCGCAAGTTCGCCCAAGGATTAACACTCGATCACTTGGTCTACTTAGCTAATCAGCAGCTTGAACGCTTGCATGGACGCTATCAGTTGGCGCGCAAGTCTCTGGGTGAGCTGGAGCTTGAGGTGGTCGATACGTGGCAGGCGGATGTTGCGCGGGACACCAAAACCTTGTCTGGTGGTGAAAGCTTTTTAGTCAGCCTTGCGCTGGCGTTGGCTTTGTCGGATTTGGTCAGCCACAAAACCAGTATCGACTCGCTGTTCCTCGATGAAGGCTTCGGCACCCTCGACGCTGAAACACTTGAGGTGGCGCTGGATGCACTCGACAGCCTGAATGCCAGCGGCAAGATGATCGGCGTCATCAGTCATGTTGAAGCGCTCAAAGAGCGCATCCCGGTGCAGTTAAAAGTGCATAAGGCAATTGGCATGGGCTACAGCGGGCTGGATAAACGCTTCGCGGTATAGTCCTTTGCGAGGCACCTGTCTCGGCGAGTGAGATCGAGACAGATGCTTTGCAAGGATTACTGGAGGCATGCACTGGCTAGTTTGCCGTTAAGCGCTGAGTCTTCGGTACAGTTCTCGGCACATCAAGGGTTCGCCGCGATAAACATCACCACAACCTCTGCCAGCTTTTCGCCCTGATCCTCTTGCAGAAAGTGCCCGCCATTGACGATGGTGGTATGCGCTTGGCCGTGTGTGCCCGGTATCAGCTTTTGCAGCACCTTGTCGCCGCCTTTGGTGATCGGGTCTGAATCACTGAACGCGGTCAAAAAGGGTTTGTTCCACTTCATCAGTACTGCCCATGCTGCGCGGTTTTTATCGGCGGCAGGGTCGTTAGGCGTGGTGGGCACCAACAAGGGAAATTGCCGTGCACCTTCTTTGTAGCTTTCGTCAGGGAAGGGCGCGTCGTAGGCGTCTAGCACCGCTTGCGATAGCTCTGTGGTGGTGGCGCGGTTGATGATCGCTCCAGTGGGGAACTCTGGTACTTGTTGTGAGTATTGCTGCCAGCTTTTGAAGGCCTCCCCTGGGTTGTGATCACCGGTTGGGAGCATGGTGTTGGCGGCAACCACGCGAGCAAATAGGGCTGGGTTTTCTGCGACTAAACGCAAGCCAATCAAGCCGCCCCAGTCTTGGCAAACCAAGGTCACGTCACTCAGTTTTAGCTGGTCGAGCAGCGATTGCGCCCAGTCAACGTGGCGCTGATAGGTGTAGTCGGTACGTTTACTGGGTTTGTCTGAGCGACCAAAACCGATGAGGTCTGGGGCAATAACGCGATGGCCTGCAGCAACTAGTGTGGGGATCATTGTGCGGTACAAGTAGCTCCACGATGGCTCACCGTGCAGCAATAAAACCACTGCGCCAGCGGCTGGACCTTGATCCAAATAATGCATGCGTAACTCACCGCCTTCGCTGTCATCCACCATCAGGTAGTTGGGCTCGAATGCGTAGCCGGGAAGGTTTTCGAAGTGTCGATCTGGGGTGCGTAAAAAATCCATATTGTTCGCCTCGCTAAGTGTCGGTCAGCCATGGTGCGCACGCGCGCCGCCTGTGTACACGTGTTTTGACTCTGTGAATGCTGCGTTATTACGCTCAGTGAGTCTTTGGCGCGTGGGCGGCTCGCGCGTTATCGGGCTGGCAACGCGTGGCTAACTCTGGGGCTGGCTTAGCTCCAGCGTTCTTGGCGCCAGGCTTGTTGCTGTTCTGGGGTGAGGAATGTCCAAGCGACAAAACGGCTTTGTTTTTGCCCTTGAGCCATTTCAACGGTGCGTACTTCCAATGCGCCAGCTTTGTTCAGGGCACTGTAAACGCCGCCGAGGTTGCCGGCTTTGGAGATCAAACTACTGAACCAAAACACCTGTTGGGCGTGTTCAGCGCTTTCGCTGATTAAACGGCTAACAAACGCCGCCTCGCCGCCCTTGCACCAAAGCTCAGCAGCTTGGCCGCCGAAGTTGAGTACCGGCAATTTGCGTTTGGGGTCGAGCTTGCCAAGGTTACGCCATTTGCGGGTGCTGCCTTGCGTGGCTTCCTCAGCGGAGGCATGAAACGGCGGGTTGCACAGGGTGATATCAAAGCGATCTTCGGCGCGGATAACGCCCTGAAAAATATGCGTGCTGTCGTTTTGCTGGCGTAGCTCGATGGCTTCAACGAGCCCCGGATTGGCGTTGAGAATCGCACCGGCTGAGGCAATTGCGCTGCTGGCGATATCACTGCCAACGAAGTGCCAGTCGTATTCGCGATGGCCAATTAGCGGATAAATACAATTGGCGCCAACACCCACGTCTAGCGCATTCACCTGTGCGCCACGAGGAATAACCCCTGCGTTACTTTTCCCGAGCAAGTCGGCGATGTAGTGCAGGTAGTCTGCGCGGCCGGGGATCGGCGGGCATAGATAGTCGGCAGGAATGTCCCAGTGGGCAATGCCGTAGAACTGTTTGAGCAGGGCGCGGTTGAAGACTTTTAGGGGTCATGCCGAGATAAGGCAAAAATTAGGACATTCGTTCTCTAAATTATTGTATTTAAACGAATATTAGAATCCCTTCTCAGCAAAGACTGCTTCGCGCCCAATCGCTTCAGCCATCCATGGAGGAAGCTTGGATCTATGCGATTTCAAGACCTGCCAATCGCTATTCGACAGGCACGTGCGCAGCTTCGCGACTGCCTCTTGGGCGTGGGGTTTGCCCAACCAGGCAAGTGCACGTACAGCGTCGCCAGCAATGGTCGCTCCGAGGGCGACCTGCCACTGTGGCGCATGTTCGATTCTCACCTGAATTTTGCCTAATTGCAGGGTTCTCGGCCGTCCGCTGGTGATAAATACTTCCTTAATCGACACCTGCTGCGTCAGCCCTAGAAGGGGTCATGCCGAGATAAAGGGAAAATTCACTCACTTCCCTCCTATCCGCATGTTTTATAAAGACTTTTCAGGACGTAACTGAGTCTTGCCGAGATAAGGCAAAATTAGGACATTCGTTCTCTAAATTATTGTATTTAAACGAGCATCAGAAGCCCTGCTCAGCAAAGACTGCTTCGCGCCCAATCGCTTCAGCCATCCATTGAGGAAGGTTTGATCTATGCGATATCAAAATCTGCCAATCGTTACTCGACAGGCACGTGCGCAGCTTGGCGACTGCCTCTGGGGCGTGGGGTTTCCCCAGCCAGGCAAGCGCACGTACAGCGTCGCCAGCAATGGTTGTTCCGAGGGCGATTTGCCAATGCGGCGCATGCTCGATTCTCACCTGAGCCTTGCCTAGCTGCAGGGTTCTCGGCCGTCCGCCGGTAACAAATACCTCCCTAATCGACACCTGTTGCGTTAGCCCTAGAAGGTTCGCTGCGCGGGCACCGCTTAACGCGATTACCTGATGGCTTTTCGAAGCTATCGCACTGATAACCTTCTCCGTCGCCGGCGCGCGTTTGCCGAAGCGCCCGGTGACCGGCGCCACATAGAGGCCGCGTGAAATCCGCATTAACTCCCCGCCCTTGGCTAATCGAGAGAATGCTTGGTCCACCGAAGCACGGTCAGCCAAGTGAAGGAATTCGTTTGGTGCAAGGATGCCTCCTTCAGGAAGAAGCCTGCTGTGTTCGATGATTGCCGCGGAAAGGGATTTCATGGATGGCTGGTTTTTGAAATAGGGGTCGTCTCAGAAAACGGAAAATAAAGCACGCTAAGGCATAGCCGACCCTGCCAGGCTTGTTCCGCCCTGTAGCGACGCGATCAGCGGGCAGGAAACATTCCCCTTCCGCGCATGGCAGGCGCACACCAGTTCAGACAGCACGGTTTCCATGCGCGCCAGGTCGGCCATCTTTTCGCGCACGTCCTGAAGCTTGTGCTCGGCCAGGCTGCTGGCTTCCTCGCAGTGGGTGCCATCATCGAGCCGCAACAGCTCGGCGATTTCATCCAGGCTGAAGCCCAGCCGCTGGGCCGATTTCACGAATCGCACCCGCGTCACATCCGCCGCGCCATAGCGGCGAATGCTGCCGTAAGGCTTGTCCGGTTCCGGCAGCAGGCCCTTGCGCTGATAGAACCGGATCGTCTCCACGTTGACCCCGGCCGCCTTGGCAAAAGCGCCAATGGTCAGGCTCTCCAAATTGTTTTCCATATCACTTGACTCCGTACATGAGTACGGAAGTAAGGTTACGCTATCCAATTCAAATTCGAAAGGACAAGCGCATGTCTGAACCACAAAACGGGCGCGGCGCGCTCTTCGCTGGCGGACTGGCCGCCATCCTCGCCTCGACCTGCTGCCTCGGGCCGCTGGTCTTGGTCGCCTTGGGATTCAGCGGGGCATGGATCGGCAACCTGACCGTGCTGGAGCCCTATCGCCCGATTTTCATCGGCGCAGCGTTGGTAGCCTTGTTCTTCGCCTGGCGGCGCATCTACCGCCCTGCGCAAGCCTGTAGACCGGGTGAGGTCTGCGCGATTCCCCAAGTGCGAGCGACTTACAAGCTCATTTTCTGGGTCGTGGCCGTGCTGGTTCTGGTCGCGCTCGGATTTCCCTATGTCATGCCATTTTTCTACTGATCGGAGTTCACCATGAAGAAACTGTTTGCCTCCCTCGCCCTCGCCGCCGTTGTTGCCCCCGTGTGGGCCGCTACCCAGACCGTCACACTGTCCGTACCGGGCATGACCTGCTCTGCCTGTCCGATTACCGTCAAGAAGGCGATTTCCAAGGTCGAAGGCGTCAGCAAAGTTGACGTGACCTTCGAGACACGCGAAGCGGTGGTCACCTTCGATGATGCCAAGACCAGCGTGCAGAAGCTGACCAAGGCAACCAGAGACGCGGGCTATCCCTCCAGCGTCAAGCAGTGAGCCACTGAACCAGAGCCTAGGGCGATCATGGGGATGATCACACGCATTGCCGACAAGGCTGGCGCGCTCGGCAGCGTTGTTTCAGCGATGGGCTGCGCCGCCTGCTTCCCGGCCCTCGCCAGCTTGGGCGCGGCCATCGGGCTGAGCTTTCTACAGGAATACGAAGGGTTGTTTATCTCCACGCTGTTACCGCTGTTCGCCGTCGTGGCTTTGCTGGCGAATGCACTGGGCTGGCTGAGTCATCGGCAATGGCACCGCAGCCTGCTCGGCATGATCGGGCCAGCCATCGTGTTCGCCGGAACCGTCTGGCTGCTTGGCAACTGGTGGACAGCACGCCTCGTATACACCGGCCTAGCCCTGATGATCGGCGTGTCGATCTGGGACTTGGTTTCGCCGGTAAATCGCCGCTGCGGCCCGGATGGCTGCGAACTCCCCGCGAAACACGACTGACTGCGTGAGCCAGCGGCCAACACAGAAAAGGAACGATGAATGACCACCCTCAAAATCACCGGCATGACCTGTGACTCGTGTGCGACGCACGTCAAGGAAGCCCTGGAGAAAGTTCCCGGCGTGCAGTCGGCGGATGTCTCCTATACGAAGGGCAGCGCCAAACTCGCCGTCGAGGCCGGCATATCGCCGGACGCGTTGACTGCCGCCGTGGCCGGACTCGGTTATCGGGCCACGCTCGCCGACGCGCCCGTGCCTCCGGTGGGCGGTGGCTTGCTCGGAAAGATGCGCGAATGGCTAGGTAGCGGCGACAAGGCTGGTGGTGACGGTGGCGGATTGCATATTGCCGTTATCGGCAGCGGTGGCGCGGCGATGGCGGCGGCGCTGAAAGCCGTCGAGCAAGGCGCGCACGTCACCTTGATCGAGCGCGGCACCATCGGCGGCACCTGCGTCAATGTCGGCTGCGTGCCGTCCAAGATCATGATCCGCGCCGCGCACATCGCCCACTTGCGCCGAGAAAGCCCGTTCGATGGCGGCATGCCGCCCACACCGCCGACGATCTTGCGCGAGCGGTTGCTGGCCCAGCAGCAGGCGCGCGTCGACGAACTGCGCCACGCCAAATACGAAGGCATCCTGGATGACAATCCCGCCATCTCCGTGCTGCACGGCGAAGCCCGTTTCAAGGACGCGCACAGCCTGACCGTGCAACTCAACGGTGGTGGCGAACGTGTGCTGGCGTTCGACCGTTGCCTGATTGCCACCGGCGCGAGTCCGGCCGTGCCGCCGATTCCCGGCCTGAAGGACACGCCGTACTGGACTTCCACCGAAGCACTGGTCAGCGACACCATTCCTGAGCGGCTGGCCGTGATTGGTTCGTCGGTGGTAGCGCTGGAACTGGCGCAGGCGTTCGCCCGACTGGGCAGCAAAGTAACGATTCTTGCACGCAGCACCCTGTTCTTCCGCGAAGACCCGGCCATCGGTGAGGCAATCACGGCGGCGTTCCGCGCCGAAGGGATCGAGGTGCTGGAGCACACCCAGGCCAGCCAGGTCGCGCACGAGGGCGGCGAATTCGTGCTCACCACGGCGCACGGCGAGCTGCGCGCCGACAAACTGCTGGTCGCCACCGGTCGCTCGCCCAACACGCGCAGCCTGGCGCTGGACGCGGCAGGTGTCGCGCTCAACCTGCAAGGCGCTATCGTCATCGACGTCGGCATGCGGACCAGCACGCCGGACATCTACGCGGCCGGCGACTGCACCGACCAGCCTCAGTTCGTCTATGTGGCGGCAGCGGCCGGCACCCGTGCGGCGATCAACATGACGGGCGGTGACGCGGCGCTTAACCTTGCCGCCATGCCTGCCGTGGTGTTCACCGATCCGCAAGTCGCCACCGTGGGCTACAGCGAGGCAGAGGCCCAGCACGACGGGATCGAGACCGACAGTCGCACCTTGACCTTGGACAACGTGCCGCGTGCGCTCGCCAACTTCGACACACGCGGCTTCATCAAGCTGGTCATCGAGGAAGGTAGTGGACGGCTCATCGGCGTACAGGCGGTCGCGCCGGAAGCCGGCGAACTGATCCAGACGGCGGTACTCGCCATCCGTAACCGGATGACCGTGCAGGAACTGGCCGACCAGTTGTTCCCCTATCTGACGATGGTCGAGGGACTGAAGCTCGCGGCGCAGACCTTTAACAAGGATGTGAAGCAGCTTTCCTGCTGCGCCGGGTGAGAAAAAGGAGGTGTTCGATGAACGCCTACACGGTGTCCCGGCTGGCCCTTAATGCCGGGGTGAGCGTGCACATCGTGCGCGACTACCTGCTGCGCGGACTGCTGCGGCCGGTGGCGTGCACCCCTGGCGGCTACGGCCTGTTCGACGATGCGGCCTTGCAACGGCTGTGCTTCGTGCGGGCTGCTTTCGAAGCGGGTATCGGTCTCGACGCGCTGGCGCGGCTGTGCCGGGCGTTGGATACCGCGGACGGCGACGAAGCGGCCGCGCAGCTTGCCGTGCTGCGCCAGTTCGTCGAACGTCGGCGCGAAGCATTGGCCGATCTGGAGGTGCAGTTGGCCACCATGCCGACCGAGCTGGTACAGCATGCGGAGAGTCTGCCATGAACAGCCCCGAGCGCTTGCCGACCGAGACACACAAGCCGTTCACCGGCTACCTGTGGGGCGCGTTGGCCGTGCTCACCTGTCCCTGCCATTTGCCGATTCTCGCTGTGGTGCTCGCGGGGACGACGGCCGGCGCGTTCATCGGGGAGCATTGGGGTATTGCAGCCATCACGCTGACCGGCTTGTTTGTCCTGTCCGTGACGCGGCTGTTGCGGGTCTTCAAGGAAAGATCGTGAGCACATCACTGCCCGCCAGATGGACGGCGACCGAATTGGCGCAGGCGGTTGTGCGCGGGCAGTTTGAGCTGCACTACCAGCCGATTGTCGATTTGCGCAGTGACCAGATTGTCGGTGCGGAAGCCCTGTTGCGCTGGCGTCATCCGCAGCTCGGACTTTTGCCGCCGGGCCAGTTCCTGCCCGTGGTCGAATCGTCCGGCTTGATGCCTGAAATCGGCGCTTGGGTGCTGGGCACCGCCTGCCGCCAGATGCGCGAATGGCGGATGCTGGCATGGCAACCGTTCCGGCTCGCCGTCAATGTTTCGGCGAGCCAGGTAGGACCGGATTTCGACGGGTGGGTAAAGGGCGTGCTGGCTGACGCCGAGTTGCCTGCCGAGTATCTGGAAATTGAGCTGACCGAATCGGTCGCGTTCGGCAATCCGGCGATCTTCCCAGCCCTGGAAGCCTTGCGACAGATCGGTGTGCGCTTCGCTGCCGATGACTTCGGGACGGGGTATTCCTGTCTGCAACACCTGAAGTGCTGCCCGATTACTAAGCTCAAGATCGACCAGTCCTTCGTCGCCGGACTCGCCGACGACCACCGCGACCGGACCATCGTGCACACCGTGATTCAGCTTGCGCACGGGCTGGGAATGGACGTGGTGGCCGAGGGCGTGGAAACGCCGACCAGTCTCGCGCTGTTGCGGCAAGCGGAGTGCGATACGGGGCAAGGCTTCCTGTTCGCCAAGCCAGTGCCGGCGGCGGCATTCGCCGCCTTTGTCAGTCAATGGAGGGGTGCCACCATGAATGCAAATGATCCGACTGCCACCAGTTGCTGCGTGTGCTGCAAGGAAATCCCGCTCGACGCCGCCTTCACACCGGAAGGTGCGGAGTACGTCGAGCGCTTCTGCGGGCTGGAGTGTTATCAACGCTTCCAGGCGCGGGCAAGCAACGCGACCGAAACGAGCGCCGAACTGAACGCTTGCGGTTCGCCGCCGTCAGATTGAGGCATGCCCTAACTGGGCGTCAGGCCGGAACCTTGGGCAGTGTCAGAATAGGGCCGATTCCAGCATTTTCTGACGACTCGCCTGCAACCTCTAGGGCCTCAACCTGACAGGCCGCACGCTTAGCGTACGATTTTGTCCGTTTTCTCTATCGTCCCCTCCATGCCCGACGGACGGTCGCCGGCCCGCCCTGGTCGAAGGCCGCCCCACTCGGCCCGGCGAGGCCCGGCCAAGGTTGGACAGTTGCAGCGGCCAAAATCGCCCCCTGCGGCCTCCTGGGCGCGTTTCTGGTGCCAAGGTAGGCTTGCCCCCTGACTGACAGCTTCCGCGTTGTGTGGGCGATTCTGGAGGCTCTGACGCTGCTCCGGTTGCAGCGCTCCCGCCCCCTCTTTGGCGTTCAACCTGTCGTTTTCAGAAGACGGCTGCACTGAACGTCAGAAGCCGACTGCACTATAGCAGCGGAGGGGTTGGATCCATCAGGCAACGACGGGCTGCTGCCGGCCAATAGCCGACAATGACGACACTGGAAATCCCCGCCTGTGAGCGTCGGCTCAGGGCGGGACAGCGTCATCCAGCTACCTGCGCCACTGACTCAGCCTTGTCCAGCCGGCCGCGCCGCACGAACAGACTGACCAGCCGTTGACGGATCGCCACCTGGAGTTCCGCCAGTTGTTCCGGCGTGATGCGAATTTCACCCGCTCGACGAGCGCAACACCGGCGCCGCCTACGCCAAGAACCGGCGAATCGAACTCAAACTCACGAACCGCTGAGCGCCGCGTCACCGCGCTGCTGCGCCAGCCAGTCGCGCGGGGCGCAGCCCATGCGCACGCGGAAGGCGCGCGCCAGAGCGTTCGGGCTGCCGTAGCCGACGCGGTCGGCCACCACCGCCACCGGCCGCCCCTGCTTGAGCAGGGTGCAACTGACGTTCATCCGCCAGTCGGCCAGATAGTCGCCCGGCGTGACGCCCACCGCGTCCTTGAACGCGGCGGCGAAGCGCGCGCGTGACATGCCCGCCTTCGCCGCCAGCGCCTCGAGCGACCACGCGGTCTGCGGCGCATCGTGCATGGCGGTTATGGCGCGCGCGAGTTTCGGGTCGGCCAGGCCCGCCAGCAGTCCGGTGGCGCCAAGCCGCCCATCCATCAGATAACGCAGCAACTGGATCAGTAGCAACTCGCACAAGCGGTCGATGGCGGCCTGCCGACCGCACTGGTCGCGCTCGGCTTCGGCAAACAGCAACTCTAGCGTCGGCCCGAGGCCGGGCAAGTCCGCCAACGGAATCAGCAGCATCGACGGCAAGGCCATGGCCAACGGATTGCCCGTCGAAGCGCCCAGGTCGACCTCCGCACACAACCGCTCAGCGGTATCGCCGGGGGCGGCGACAAAACGATGCGACGCCACGCGCGGATAAAACAGCAGGCTCGGCTCGGTAACCAGCAGATCTTCATGCACGGGCGAACGCGCCGTAATCGGGCCGCGCCGCACCAGATGGATATAGCCATGCGGCGCCGCGTAATGATGCTGCCCACAGAAGGCGCCGCTGTGAAAAACGCGCGCCGAAAGCGAGTAGTGCCGGAGCAAGCCGGCCAGTCGATCCGCCATTCCACTCTCCATATAAGACGATAGGTTACGTATTTGATACTTTACGTGCCATATCGTACCAAACAAAGGGCGATCATGCCCACGTGCTCTTGCACCTCACCCACTACGGAGATAGACATGACCCAAATCGCCCCCCTGACCATCGACACCGCTGACGCCGCTACCGCTGCCACACTCAAGGCCGTCAAAGCCAAGCTTGGCATGGTGCCGAACCTGTTCGCCACGCTGGCCCACGCGCCGGCGGCGCTCAATGGCTACCTCGGCTTGTCCGAAACGCTGGGCACCGGCCGCCTGAATGCCTCCCAGCGCGAGATCGTTGCGCTCGCTGCCGGTCAAGCCAATCGCTGCCAGTATTGCCTGAGCGCACACACCCTGATCGGCAAAGGTGCCGGACTGTCGGCAGAGGCCATCGCCGCGGCCCGCACCGGCCAGGCGGCCAACGCACTTGACGATGCAATCGCCGGCTTTGCCCGCGCGCTGGTCGAGCAACGCGGCGTGGTGTCGGCCGACGCCATGGCCAACTACCGCCGCGCGGGGCTCGACGACGGCCTGATACTGGAAGTGATCGCCAACGTCGCGCTGAACACGCTCACCAACTACACCAACCACATCGCCGACACCACGGTGGATTTCCCCGTGGTCGCCGTCTGATCTCCATAGGCATATAAGGAGAACACGATGAAAATCGCACTCACCGGCGCTCTGCTCGCCAGCGCCCTCGTCCTGCCACTGGCCGTCACGGCCGGCGACTTTTCGCCCTATGTGGACAGCCAGGGCGGCATCAGCCGCCCCACAGACTTCCGCACAAACTTCGTCCACCTGGGCTCATATGCGGTGTTGGACGAAAAATCCGCCTCTCGCGGCTTGCACGATGTGTACACCGAAAAGGCCTCGGCCGAGCACTACCGCAAGACCGGCAAGTTCTTGGACGGCGCCACGCTGGTGAAAGAGATCCGCAAGCTCGAAACCAGCGCCATGACCACTGGCAACCCTGTGGTCTGGGGTTCCGATGCGGCCGTGTGGTTCGTGATGGTCAAGGACGCCAAAGGCCGTTTCGCCAGCAACCCCTTGTGGGGCGACGGCTGGGGCTGGGCGCTGTTCAAGGCCGACGCCCCCGCCAAGAATGTCGCCGTCAGCTACGAAGCCGACTGCATGGGCTGCCATGTGCCGGCGGCCAAGACCGACCGCGTATTCATCCAGGGCTATCCGACACTGACCCAGCACTGACTTGCTGCCGGGTTACGCTTCGCGCAGGATGGCACCTCCGTCCTGCGCGAGCCACCCTTTCCGGAAGCGCGCCATGCCGACACTCGACGCCTTTCTGACCGACGTCCGCGCCTGCACGCGCTGCGCACCGCATCTGCCACACGGCGTGCAGCCGGTCTTCCAGTTTCACCCGAGTGCGCCCATCCTCATCGCCGGCCAAGCACCGGGGGCCCGGGTCCATGCCTCAGGCGTGCCCTTCGACGACGCCAGCGGCGCGCGTCTGCGCGCCTGGCTGGGCGTGGACCGCGACACCTTCTACGACCCTACCCGCATCGCCATTCTGCCCATGGGCTTCTGTTATCCGGGCACCGGCAAAAGCGGTGACCTGCCGCTACGCCCGGAGTGCGCCCCCCGCCTGGCGCGAAGCCTTCATGCAGCGTTTCGAGCGCCTGTCGCTGGTCATCGTGCTGGGCAGCTACGCCATGGACTACCACCTCGGTACTGGCAAGACGCCGCTCACCCGGGTGGTCGAAGCCTGGCGCGAGCACTGGCCGCAAGCGTTCCCCCTGCCTCACCCTAGCCCGCGCAACAATCGCTGGCTGGTGCGCAACCCCTGGTTCCAACAAGACGTGCTGCCCGCGCTGCAAGCACGCGTCCAGGCAGTCCTCACCGCCAACCCCAAGGAAACCCCATGACCGACGACACCGCCGCCATTACCGAGCTGCTGCACAAGTACTACGACACCCTGGCCTGGGCGAACGGAGACAGGCACCGGCTTTGGAGCGATGAACGACGGCTTCAGGTGCGGTAGCTGACGCCTGGGACCTCAATCACCGTATGACCGGGTCGAAAGCGGTCCTTTCTCTGACAACATCGCCCTAGCCCGCACTCAACCCCCACAACACATCCAGCACATGTTGCGTAGGCCGCTCGACGTCCCCACCACGGTGGGCAATACCAAGTTGACGCCACAATAAGGGCTGTAATGGCCGCATGACGATCCTGGTATCGGGCAATGGCGTGGAGGCTTCATGCGGCAACAACGTCGCACCATAACCGGCCGCCACTAGGCTTTTGATCGCATCGTTGTAGTTCAGTTGAATACGCGGCGTGGGCTGCCGTCCATCACTGGCGAACCACTCCGAGGTCAAGCGCGAAAGCCGAGTAGTTTTGTCATTCAGAATTAATGGCTGGGCGGCCAGCCAACCGGGGGTCACAACATCCGGGCATTCCCAGCGAGCCGGCAAGAAGGCCATGACCGGGTCCCGCCGCCATGGCTCGATCCGCAATTCCTTCACCGGGGTCTGTGGCAGCGCGACCAGACCGATCTCCAAAGAGCCCTCGGCAAGCTTCTTCAAAGTTTCCTGCGACGTGAGCACCGCGACCTGCACATCGATAGCGGGATGGCGTTGGCCCAACGTCTCCAAAGCTTGCGGCATCAACTGTGCGATGGCCCCTGTGGAGGCACCCAGCCGCACACGCCCGGCCAAGCCCTGCACCTGACGCTCCACGTCCTCAAGCGCCTGCTCCGCATCCGCCAACAGGCGCCGCGCGCGCTCCACCAGCGTTTCTCCAATCGCCGAAGGCTGAATGCGCCCACGTGTGCGCGACAACAGCTTTCCGCCAACCCGCGACTCCAGGTCGGCAATATGCAAACTGACCGTGGGTGGCGCGAGGTGCAGCACACGGGCCGCCTCGGCAAACGAACCCAGGTCGGCAATGGCCACCAACGTGCGCAGACGGTCCAGGCTGATTTCGCGCATGAGTCACTCCTTGTTCAGAAAAGCTGAATTTCATCGTTTAGAAATTCAACTTTTCCTATCTTAGCCCCTCACTGAAGATTGGAACTCCTGATTTCCTATGTCCGAGAGCATTCCATGGCAAGTCCTCTTATATTCATCGACGGCGACCAAGGCACCACCGGGTTGCAAATCCATCAACGTCTACGCGACCGGACCGATCTGCGGCTTATCACGCTCAGCCCCGAACATCGCAAGGATCCGCAACGTCGCGCCGAAATCATCAACGCCTGCGACATCGCGATTCTCTGCTTGCCCGACCAAGCCGCACGCGACGCTGTAGCGAGCATCGAAAACCCCGCCGTTCGGGTGATCGATGCGAGTTCGGCGCACCGCACCCATCCAGACTGGACCTATGGTTTCGCGGAGATGAACTCGCAGCAGGCCCAACGCATCGCCACGGCACGGCGGGTCAGCAATCCCGGTTGCTATCCCACGGGGGCGATAGGGCTGCTGCGCCCATTGCTGGAGGCCGGGTTGCTGCCCAGGGACTATCCGACGAACATTCATGCTGTGTCGGGCTATTCCGGAAAAGGGCGCGTTGGCGTGCAAGAGCATGAGGGAGAGGGCGCATCACAGGCGCCCGCGTTTCAGGTTTATGGTCTGGGGCTGGCACACAAACATATTCCGGAGATTCAGCAGCAAAGCGGTCTGATGGAGCGGCCGATGTTTGTGCCGGCTTATGGGGCTTTTCGGCAGGGGATCGTGCTGACCATACCGTTGCAACTTCGCTTGTTGGCGCCGGGCGTGGATGCGGTGCGGTTGCATGCGTGTCTTATGCAGCACTACGTCGATGCGGACCATGTACAGGTGATGTCGATGCAGGAGGCCAAAGGGTTGACGTGCCTTGATCCTCAGGCGCTTAACGGGACTGATAGTTTGCGATTGGTGGTGTGTGAAAATGATGAGACGGGGCAGGTTTTGTTGGCTGCGGTGTTTGACAATCTTGGGAAGGGAGCCGCTGGAGCGGCGGTGCAGAATCTGGATTTGATGGTTGCAGGAACATGACTCCGACTACCCACTGGCTCTAGAGTCTATGGCTCGAATTTTCGAGCGGTTGTTTCCTCTCTGTTTATGGCCTGGCATCGACGGCATTAAACGAGTCGAAAACAGAATCTACGCGTGTCAGCAGTTTGCAATCCAGTCAGGCTTTGAAGTTAAACGGTCGTCCACGACAGGCAGCAATCGGCCAACAGCGGCCGTTTTAGAGTAGGGAAAATAAATCCCCTTTTCTGCTGTCTACGCTTCGCAGCGCCGGTTACCCGGTCACCACGCAAGACTCGCTTCCGGTCGGTGGCTAACCTTTACCGGGCGGGGGTCATACCCGCTGGGTTTCTTACGCCATTTCGTGACGGCTTGCGCCGTCATTCCCAGGCGACCAAGCTTTGCCTGGCGCACATAAATCAGTCCCCTTTTTCTCTTTGCGCAGCAATGGCGTCGATCCTTCGCGCCTGCAAACCTTTGGTGCAGGCTCCAGCTCGCCCATTGCCCCCAACGACACCGCCGAGGGTCGCGCCCAAAATCGCCGCGTTGAAATCAAACTGGTGCCCCGTAGCGGCGCTGTAGCTCAAGGGTAATGGTGCCTTGGTGCTCTTTTCGTCGGATGCCCAGCTATCTTTTAATGGGTTACGGGCGATTTGCAGTGGGCTCCAAAACCTGGCCTCAGGAGGTGCAAGCTCCCGTGGCACCGGCTTTGGACTGGGCAGACCAATACGCCGGCCCATAAGCCCATAAGGATCCCGGCCTCGGCCGGGTTCTTTATGCCCGCTTCGCGGGCTTGAGCCCAGAAGGGAGCGGCGTGCGCCGGATTCGCATCTGCCAGCCAGTACGCAGCCCGTTTGGAACTCAGTTGATCCGTCTTTTTCAACGGTTTAACAGCCAAATCAATACGTTCACAAGTACACTCGCCACCCTAGGGATGGTGAAGCATCCACGAGCGGTACTAGAATTTTCAGCTTTTCGGTGCCGCCGCACGAATTCAAGGGGCAAGCATGGATTACGAACAACTGCCGAGGGCCGCCTTGGTCCGTATGCTGCAGGAGCATGATGCGGCGCTTGCCGATGCTGGCAAGAATGGCATCGTTATGAGTTACACCGGGCGGGCTGCTCCCTGGCAGATCATCCGCCAGGTCAAGCCGAAGCTGCATCGTATTATCAAGAAAGTATCCTTTGGAGAGGAAACCGCCCAGTCAGAGAATGAGATCTGGGACGGTGAAAACCTTTCTGCGATGGTCACGCTCTATAAATATCGTGGTCAAGTTGATCTTGTAGTAACAGACCCGCCGTACAACACCGGCGAGGACTTCCGCTATAACGACAAGTGGGACAAGGATCCAAACGATCCAGATCTCGGCGATGTAGTTCCTAAAGATGATGGGTCCAAGCACAGCAAATGGTTGCGCTTCATGACACCCAGAATCTGGATGATGCGTGAGATGCTAACCCCAGGCGGGGTTATGGCTATCTGTATTGATCATAGGGAACTATTTAGACTTGGCATGCTCATGGACGAAATCTTCGGCGAAGAGAATCGCATTGGCATAATCAATTGGCAGAAAAGCTATTCACCTCGCAGTGATAATAAGGGGGCGGCGGCGAAAACTGAGTGCAACACCTGACCTTTCCGGTACGGTGCTGTCCCTATGTCTTATTCCGAACTCAGCGTTGAAGAGCGCGCCACCATTCAAATCGGTCATGCCCAAGGTTTCAGCCTG
>NZ_JASCOM010000062.1:0-28098 GCF_029959925.1 Pseudomonas sp. PS02303 | reverse complement strand
GGCTCGCTCCCACAGGTTTGGTGTCGTTCACAAATAGCGTGTTTGACACAAATTC
The DNA here is from genome assembly GCF_029959925.1 of Pseudomonas sp. PS02303. Classification (NCBI taxonomy): domain Bacteria; kingdom Pseudomonadati; phylum Pseudomonadota; class Gammaproteobacteria; order Pseudomonadales; family Pseudomonadaceae; genus Pseudomonas; species Pseudomonas sp. PS02303. The sequence continues at coordinate 28,043 of NZ_JASCOM010000062.1, read as the reverse complement.
TGTGGGAGCGAGCCTGCTCGCGATAGGGGCAACGCGGACTCAAGGCTGCCAGTAATTTTTCTCCCCACTCAATTTCCGATCCAGAAAGCTGGCCGCGCTGATCAGCGCCAGGTGCGTCAGCGCTTGCGGCGTATTGCCCAGGTGTCGCCCATGGCTGTCGAACTCTTCGGCGTATAAGCCCAGCGGGTTGGCGTACCTGAGCAATTGTTCAAACTCCAGGTGCGCCTTTTCCACCTGGCCTGCCCGGGCCAGGCATTCGACGTACCAGAACGAACACGCAGCAAAGGCGCCTTCGGTGCCGTTGAGGCCGTCGATCTGGCTGTCTTCGTTGCGATAGCGGTAGACCATGCCGTCGCGCACCAGGGTTTTCTGAATGGCTTCGAGGGTCGATAACCAGCGCGGATCCTTGGCGCTGACGAAGCGCACCAGCGGCATCAGCAACATCGAACCATCCAGCGTGGTGCCGCCGATGTACTGCACGAAATGCCCGCGTTCTTCGTTCCAGAAGTTGTCCCAGATGTCGGCGTAGATCGCTTGACGGGTCTGGTCCCAGCGGGAAAACGGCGCGGGCAGGGAGCGTTTGGAGGCGAGTCGAATGGCCCGGTCCAGAGCCACCCAGCACATCAGTCGCGAGTGCAGAAAGTGATGCTGTTCGCCGCGCATTTCCCAGATGCCCACATCCTCTTGCTGCCAGGTTTCACAGACTTGATCCACGACGCCCACGGCGTGTTTCCAGCCTTCATGGGAGATCGCGTCGCCGTATTTGTTGACCAGGTACACCGCGTCCATCAGCTCGCCGAAGATGTCGAGCTGGACCTGGTCATACGCTTGATTGCCAATGCGCACCGGCGTCGCACCGCCATGGCCGGACAGGTGCGAGAGCTCGGTTTCCGGCAGTTCCTGGCGCCCGTCGATGGCGTAGAGGATGTTGAGTTTCATCGGTTTGCCGTGGCAATCGCTGACCCGCCCGCGCAGCCAGCGCATGTAATCATTGGCTTCCTGAACGAAGCCCAGGCGCATGAACGCATAGACGGTGAACGAGGCGTCGCGGATCCAGGTGTAGCGGTAGTCCCAGTTGCGTTCGCCGCCGGGTGTTTCCGGCAGGCCGAACGTGGCGGCAGCGAGGATCGCGCCGTGTTTGCGCGAGGTCAGCAGCTTCAGGGCCAGGGCTGAGCGGTTGACCATTTCCCGCCAACGACCACGGTAGTTGGACTGACCGCTCCAGTCGCGCCAGAACTTCAGCGTGCGTTCCAGGCACAACCCGGCCGCGCCTTCGTTGAAACGCGGGTCGTCGATGCCGCCGAGCAGGAATTCCGCGCTCTGATCCTGTTTGAGGGTGAATTCAGCGACGGCCGCGTTGCCGTCGATATGCAAGGTCTGATCCGATGCCAGGCGCAGAGAGGGCTGATCATCGGCCTCGAATGCCACGTCTTTGGCATCCATGCGTGCGTGGGTCCTGGCGCGAGCGTAGTCATGCCGCACGGCGCAGCGCATGTGAAACGTTGCCTGGCCGCTGACCACCCGTACCCGGCGCATCAGCACCGGCAGATCATCTTCGCTGTCGCCGATGGGCAGCAGGTCGGTGACTTCGACCACGGCGCGCTCGCTCAGCCAGCGGGTTTGCAGCACGTTGGTGTCGGGCAGGTAAATCTGTTCGCGGCGCGCATCAGGCAAGTCCGGCGATAGCTGGAAAATGCCTGCCTCGGGCGTGTCCAGCAGCGAGCAGAAGATCGACGGGCTGTCGAATTCCGGCCAGCAGAAAAAGTCGACGCTGCCCTTGTCATTGACCAGCGCCGCGCTGCGCATGTCGCCGATGATGCCGTGGGCGTCGATGTTGCTTTGTCGCTCGGGATGATGATCAGCCATTGCCGCGAAACTCCGGATAGAGGCTCATGCCGCCGTCGATGAACAGGGTGGTGCCGACGATGTAGTCCGACGCATCGGAGGCGAGGAAGACCACCGCGTTGGCGATGTCCTCGACTTCACCGACCCGGCCGTAAGGAATGAGTTTGAGCAGTTGCTCCTCGTTGGCATCGCGATTGATGTCTGTACGAATCGCCCCCGGTGCGATGCCATTGATGCGAATGCGCTGGTGGCTGACTTCCTGGGCGAGGGTTTGCATCAGCATGTCGACGCCGCCCTTGGACGCGGCGTAATTGACGTGGCCGGCCCAGGGAATGCGCTGGTGCACCGAGCTCATATGAATAATCTTGCCGGCGGCCCGGGACACGCCTTCGCGAATACCCTGACGGTTGAAAATACGCAGGGCGGCGCGGGCGCAGAGGAACTGTCCGGTGAGGTTGACGCCGATCACCTGGTTCCAGTCGGCGAGGGTCATGTCCACCGCCTTGGCGTCTTTTTGCATACCCGAATTGGCCACCAGAATGTCCAGCGAACCGAACGCCTCAAGGGTTAGCGCGAACAGCCGTTCGACGTCTTCTTCTTTGGAAACGTCGGCACCGATGGCGATAGCCCGACCGCCTTCAACGTTGATCTGCCGGGCCAGTTCTTCGGCGGGTTCAGCCTGGGAATGGTAGTTGATCACCACTGCGGCCCCGGCGGCGGCCAATGCCTTGGCGGCGCCTGCGCCGATGCCGGAACTGGCACCGGTGATGAGGGCGACTTGTTGGTCGAGGGAAATCTGCATCAGTGTGAGCGCCTTGAGTGTGAGGGCTTAATCAGCTGACTGACGGGGGCTGGCGAGAGTTCACGTCGAACCATGAAAGTTTCGTCACCTGTCCGCGTGACACCTGATCGTTCCCACGCCGAGCGGGGGGAACGATCAACGTGTGAGGCCTTCACATTCAACCAACAATTGCCTGCTTTCCCCTCGGTCCGCCTTATGGCAACTTGCTCGCCCTGATTGAGACCCGCACCCATGACCAACCCCTACCGCGACCTGTTCAAAGCCCCTGGCAGCCGAGCGTTCGTGCTGGCCGGGATGATCGCGCGCATGCCCATTTCCATGACCGGCATCGGCCTGATCACCATGCTCTCGCAACTGCAAGGCGGCTACGGTCTGGCCGGTGCGGTGGCGGCGACGTTTGCCCTGGCCACGGCGTTTTGTGCACCGCAAGTCTCGCGGCTGGTGGATCGCTTTGGTCAAGGCCGGGTTCTGCCGGTTTCGGCGTTGATCGGTGGTGGGGCGTTGTTGCTGGTGTTGCTTTGCACCCGCTTGCAGGCGCCGATCTGGACGTTGTTTGTGTTCGCCGCGCTGGCCGGTTGCATGCCGAGCATGTCGGCGATGGTCCGTGCGCGCTGGACCGAGGTGTATCGCGGCCAGCCGGAGCTGCAAACCGCTTACGCGCTGGAATCAGTGCTGGACGAAGTCTGCTTTATTGTCGGGCCGCCGCTGTCGGTGGGGTTGTGCGTGGTGGCGTTTCCCGAGGCCGGTCCGTTGGCGGCGTTGATGATGCTGGCGATCGGGGTGACGGCGTTTGTCCTGCAACGGGACACCGAGCCGGCGGTGCATCCCCATGAAGAACACCATCAGGGCTCGATGATCCGTTCGCTCGACATTCAATTGCTGATGCTGTTGATGGTCGCCATGGGCACCATCGTTGGCGTGGTGGATGTGGTCAGCGTGGCCTTCGCCCAGCAGCAGGGCCAGCCGGCAGCAGCGAGCGTTGTGTTGTCGGTGTATGCCATTGGTTCCTGCCTGGCGGGATTGGCGTTCGGGGCGTTGCGCTCGAAAGTGCCGCTGCCGCGATTGTTCTTGTATGGCGGGGTGGCGACGGCGGTCACCACCTTGCCGTTGCTGCTGGCGACGAACATTCTCGGGCTGTCGCTGGCGGTGTTTGTCGCCGGTCTGTTCTTTGCGCCGACGCTGATTGTGGCAATGGCGTTGGTGGAGCGCATCGTGCCGCCGGCCAAACTGACTGAAGGCCTGACCTGGCTGGTCACCGGGTTGAGTATTGGCGTGGCAGTCGGTGCGGCCGGTTCGGGTTGGCTGATCGATGCATTTGGGGCCCGTAGTGGATTCTGGGTGGCAATTGCTGCCGGTGCGGTGATCCTCGGTTCCGCAGTCCAAAGCTATCGCCACCTGAGATAAGCGAAACACAGAACCTGTGGCGAGGGAGCTCGCTCCCGCTGGGTCGCGAAGCGGCCCCAAAACCATTCACTGAGATTTTTCAGTTACACCGCATCCACCCGTTTTACGACTGCTGCGCAGCCGAGCGGGAGCAAGCTCTCTCGCCACGATGTCAGTGTTCGGCACTTCTACAACCTTGGGACTAATTCAAGGCCGGCCTCATCCGTTCCCTTGATAGACAACTTTTCGAGGTAAGCCCGGTGACCCAGCTGACATTGCTGTGCCTGCCCTATTCAGGCGCGAGCGCCATGGTCTATAGCCGCTGGCGGCGCAAGCTGCCGGAATGGCTCACGCTGCAGCCGGTGGAACTGCCGGGGCGTGGCGCACGGTATGGCGAGCCGTTGCACACCGACATGCGACGCCTGGCGCTGCAACTCGCCCAGGAACAAAAAGCCACGCTCAAGGCGCCATACGCATTGTTCGGTCATAGCCTGGGCGCGTTGCTGGCCTGTGAAATGGCCCATGCGTTTCGCTCGCTGGGGTGCCCGGAGCCGGTGGCCCTGTTCGCCTCGGGCACGGCTGCACCCACCATGCGGGCCGACTACGATCGCGGCTTCGCCCAGCCCAGGACCGATGCCGAATTGATCGATCAACTGCGCACCCTCAATGGCACCAGCGAAGAAGTGCTGGCCAATAAAGAGCTGATGAGCCTGACACTGCCGGTCCTGCGCGCGGACTTCCTGCTGTGCGGGCGCTTCGAACCGCAGCAGCGTCCCTTGCTCAAGTGCCCGGTGCATGTGCTCGGTGGCAAGGATGATCGGGCCACCACCGAGCAGTTGATCGGCTGGAGCAAGGAAACCCACGGTAGTTTTTCGGTGGACATGCTCGCGGGCGGGCACTTCTTTATCCATGAGCACGAAGCCAAGGTGTTGCGGGTGATCAAGGATCAGCTTGAGGTTCACCATCGGCGGCACGCCATGGCTGCCAGCGCCTGACGCAATCCCGGGCGTCACTCAATCCCTGTGGGAGCAAGCTCGCTCCCACAATGATTCTTATCCCTCTGACACCCCGCGTTTTACCTCCTGCCTGATACTTGTTCTCATTCGCTAATTTTTCCGGTCTGCATTCGTTTTATAGGGACGACGTGCCTTTGTGCTTCCCGCCACTGATCCGGATGCTTAGAAATGAATGCTGAAGACTCCTTGAAACTTGCTCGCCGGTTTATCGGGTTGCCCCTGGAAAAGCGCCAGATGTTCCTTGCGGCCTTGCAAAAGGAAGGCGTTGATTTCGCCCGGTTCCCCATTCCAGCCGGCGTCGACGCCGAAGATCGCCAGGCGCTGTCGTATGCCCAGCAACGCATGTGGTTTCTCTGGCAACTGGACCCACAAAGCGGCGCCTACAACCTGCCCGGTGCGGTGCGCCTGACCGGGCGTTTGAGCCTGCCGGCGCTGGAGCAAGCCTTCGCCAGCCTGGTGGCGCGTCACGAAACCCTGCGCACGGTGTTCCAGCGCCAGGCCGACGACACGTTGCTGCAAGTGCCGGCCAGCGCGCCGCTGGTCATCGATCATGTGGATTTCAGCGCCTTGCCAGCCACGGAGCGCGAAGTGGCAGTTGCCAAGGCCGCCGAGCAGCAATCGGTGTTGCCGTTTGATCTGTCAGTCGGCCCGCTGCTGCGCGTCACTTTGCTCAGGCTCGCCGAGCAGGAACACGTCCTGCTGCTGACCCTGCACCACATCGTTTCCGATGGCTGGTCGATGAACGTGCTGATCGACGAATTCATCCGCTGCTACGACGCCTTTGAGGCGGGCGCGCAACCGCAAATCGCGCCATTGCCGATCCAGTACAGCGACTACGCGTTGTGGCAACGCCGCTGGCTCGAGGCGGGCGAACAGGCGCGTCAACTCGACTACTGGCAAGCGCAACTGGGTGATGAGCACCCGGTGCTGGAACTGCCCACCGATCACCCGCGCCCGGCGATGCCGAGCTATCGCGGCACCCGTTACGAGTTTGCGGTCGACCCGCAACTGGCCGAGCAACTGCGGGCCACGGCGCAGAAACACAGCGTCACCCTGTTCATGCTGTTGCTCGGCGCCTTCAACGCGCTGCTGCATCGCTATACCGGGCAGGCCGACATCCGCGTCGGCGTGCCGATTGCCAACCGTAACCGCGCCGAGATCGAAGGCCTGATCGGCTTCTTCGTCAACACCCAGGTGTTGCGCACGAAGCTCGATGGTCAGACCCGCGTCGACGAGTTGCTGCGCGCCATCAAGGAAACCGCCCTTGGCGCCCAGGCCCATCAGGACCTGCCATTCGAGCGCCTGGTCGAGGCGCTGAAACTGGAACGCAGCCTCAGCCACACGCCGCTGTTCCAGGTGATGTACAACCACCAGCCTCAGGTCGCGGACATTTCCACGGTCAGCACCGCCTCCGGCCTGGCGCTGGGCGTAATCGAGTGGGAAGGGCGCACCACGCAGTTCGACCTGACCCTCGATACGTATGAAAAGGGCGGCAAACTGCACGCGGCGCTGACCTACGCCAACGACCTGTTCGACGCCGTGACCATCGCGCGCATGGCGCAGCACTGGACGCACCTGCTCCAGGGCATCGTCAGCGATTCGCAGCAGCGCATCAGCGATCTGCCGCTGCTGGAAAGCACTGAATACCAGCGCATCGTGCATGACTGGAATCGCGCTGACGAAAGCTTCGCGCAGGATTTGTGCATTCATGAGCTGATCAGCCAGCAAGTCGCGGCCAGCCCGGACGCGTTGGCAGTGACCTTCACCACCCAGCATCTGACCTACGCCGAACTCGACGCTCAGGCCAATCGCCTGGCCCACCGGCTGATCGAACTGGGTGTCGGTCCGGAAGTCCGGGTCGGCGTGGCGATGCAGCGTTCCGACAGCTTGCTGGTCGCGCTGCTTGCCGTCCTCAAGGCCGGTGGCGCCTACGTGCCACTGGACCCGGATTACCCGGCCGAACGCGTCGCCTACATGCTCGAAGACAGCCGCGCCCTGGTGCTGCTGACCGAGCATTCGGTCGCCGCGACATTGGCCGTGGCAGCCGATACCTCGGTGTTGCTGATGGACGATATGACCTGGGCCGCTTACCCGAGCAGCGCGCCGGTCACCCGCGTCACGCCGGACAACCTGGCCTACGTGATCTACACCTCCGGCTCCACCGGAAAACCCAAGGGCGTGTCCATCGCCCATCGCAACGTGCTGGCGCTGATCGACTGGTCTAAATCGGTGTACAGCCGCGAAGACATCCAGGGCGTGCTGGCCTCGACCTCGGTGTGCTTCGACCTGTCGGTATGGGAGCTGTTTGTGACCCTGGCCAACGGCGGATCGGTGATCATCGCCCGCAACGCCCTGGAGTTGCCGCAACTGCCGGCCCGGGATCAGGTGCGCCTGATCAACACCGTGCCGTCGGCAATCAACGCCTTGCAGCGCGACGGACAGATCCCGCCGAGCGTGCGCATCATCAACCTCGCCGGCGAGCCGCTGAAGCAGAGCCTGGTGGACGCGTTGTATGAGCAGTCGACCGTCGCACACGTCTACGATCTGTACGGGCCGTCGGAGGACACCACCTATTCGACCTGGACCCGCCGTGCAGCGGGCGGTCGCGCGAACATCGGCCGTCCCCTCAAGCACACCGCCAGCTATTTGCTGGACGCCGACCTGCAACCGGTGCCCCAGGGCGTGTCCGCCGAGCTGTACCTGGCGGGCGCCGGCATCACCCGCGGTTACCTCGCACGCCCAGGCATGACTGCCGAAAAATACGTGCCGAACCCGTTCGCCAGCAACGGCGAGCGCTTGTACCGCACCGGCGACTTGACCCGTTATCAGGTCGACGGTTCGCTGCAATACGTCGGGCGCATCGACCATCAGGTCAAGGTCCGTGGCTTCCGTATCGAGCTGGGCGAAATCGAAGCACGGCTGTTGCAGCAAGCGGACGTGCGCGAACTGGCTGTGTTGGCGCAGGACGGCGTCAACGGGCAGCAACTGGTGGCCTACATCGTGCCGACCGATCCGGCGTTGGTCGATGACGCCGATGCGCAAGCCACCCTGCGTGAAACCCTGAAAGCGGCATTGCGCCAACACCTGCCGGACTACATGGTCCCGGCGTTCCTGCTGTTCCTCGCGCAGCTGCCACTGACCCCCAACGGCAAACTCGACCGCAAGGCCTTGCCGGCGATTGACGGCGCGCAGCGACAGCGCGAGCACGTCGCACCGCGCACAACGATGGAAAAAGCCCTCGCCGCGATCTGGCAGGACGTGCTGGCCATCGACAACGTCGGCCTTGAAGACAACTTCTTCGAACTGGGCGGCGACTCCATCGTCTCGATGCAAGTGGTCAGCCGTGCGCGCCAGGCCGGGATCGTGTTGAGCCCCAAGGACCTGTTCCAGCACCAGACCGTCCGCAGCCTGGCCCAGGCTGCCCGCAGCGGCGAGCACGCGTTGATCGATCAAGGTCCGGCGACTGGCGCGGTCGCGTTGGCGCCGGTGCAACAGGGGTTCTTCGAACAAGCAATTCCCGAACGTCAGCACTGGAACCAGTCGCTGTTGCTGGTGCCGCGCGAGGCGTTGAACGTCGAGGCGCTGGACCGCGCGCTTGAGCAGTTGCTGACCCATCACGACAGCTTGCGCCTGCGTTACGAGCAGACCGCTGAAGGCTGGCAGCAGGTCTATGCGGCGCCGACCACCGAGTCAGTGTTGTGGCAGCGTCAAGCGCAATCGGTCGAAGCACTCAATGCGCTGTGCGACGAAGCCCAGCGCAGCCTCGATCTGCAAAATGGCCCGTTGATCCGGGCGCTGCTGGTGGCGATGGCGGACGGTTCTCAGCGTTTGCTGCTGGTCATCCATCACCTGGCGGTGGACGGTGTTTCCTGGCGCGTGCTGTTGGACGATCTGCAACAGTTCTACAGTGGCAGCGCCGTGAAGAGGGCGAAAACCAGCACGTATCAACGCTGGGTTGCCCGTCTGCAAGATCATTTGCCAGCGTTTGAAAACAGCCTCGGTCACTGGCAGGCCCAGCTGCGCGACGCACCGACCGATTTGCCGTGTGACCGTCCGAACGGCGCGCTGCAAAACCGCTTCGAACACAAACTCGAAATCAAAATCGACGCCGAGCAAACCCGCAAACTGCTGCAACACGCCCCGGCGGCGTATCGCACCCAGGTCAACGACCTGCTGCTGACCGCGCTGGCACGGGTGGTGTGCCGCTGGAGCGGGCAGGGCAGCACGCTGATTCAGCTCGAAGGCCATGGTCGTGAAGACCTGTTTGACGACATCGACCTGACCCGCTCCGTCGGCTGGTTCACCAGCCTGTTCCCGGTCAACCTGATGCCGTCGAGTGACCTCGGCGGGTCGATCAAGACCATCAAGGAGCAACTGCGTGCCGTGCCGGACAAAGGGCTTGGCTACGGCGCGCTGCGTTACCTCGGCGACCCGGCGATGCGCGCCGAACTGGCCGCGTTGCCGCAACCGCGCATCACCTTTAACTACCTCGGGCAGTTCGACCGCCAGTTCGACGACGCCGCGCTGTTCGTGCCGTCCACCGAAGGCAACGGCGTGGCCCAGGATCCGTCGGCGCCGCTGGGCAACTGGCTGACGGTCGAAGGCCAGGTCTACGGTGGCGAGTTGGCGCTGAGCTGGGGTTTCAGTCGCGAGATGTTCAACACCGCGACCATCCAGCGTCTGGCGGACGATTACGCCCAAGAACTCAACGCGCTGATCGAACACTGCTGCGGCGTTGAAGTGCCTCAGGCCACGCCGTCGGATTTCCCGTTGGCGCGCATCAGTCAGGTGCAACTCGACGAATTGTCGGTCGCGACCCTTAAAGACCTGTATCCCCTGTCGCCAATGCAGCAGGGCATGCTGTTCCACACGCTGTACGAACCGCAAGTCGGCGCCTACATCAGTCAGTTACGTCTGGACATCCAAGGCCTCGATCCGCTGCGATTCGCTCAGGCCTGGCAAACCGCGCTGGAGCGTCACGACATCCTGCGCAGCCGCTTCCACTGGCAAGGCCTCGACACCGCGCATCAGGCGATTGTCCGCCACGTCGCGTTGCCGCTTGAAGTGCTGGACGCCACCGACACCGATACGCTGGCCAACGCCGAACGTGCCCAAGGTTTTGAATTGGGCAGTGCGCCGCTGTTTCGCTTGAAGCTGGTGCGCATGGGCGCCAATGACTGGCACCTTATCTACACCAGCCACCATATTTTGATGGACGGCTGGAGCAACGCGCAGTTGCTCGCCGAAGTGATCCAGCATTACGCCGCTGGCAAGGCGCTGCCGGCACCGACCGGGCAATACCGTGATTATCTGGGCTGGTTGCAGCAGCAATCGGCTGCCGAAGGCGAGCAGTTCTGGAAAGCCGTTTTGGCACCGCTGGAAGCGCCGACCTTGCTGGCCGAAGCCTTGCGCCCGCCAGTGGGCGCCGAGGGCAGCGAGGAATACCGCGTCGCCCTTGATAGCCGCGCCACCCAGCGTCTGATCGAGTTCGCCCGCCAGCAGAAAGTCACGCTCAACACCGTGCTGCAAGGGGCGTGGAGCCTGTTGCTGCATCGTTGCACCGGCCAGGATTGCGTGGTGTTTGGGGCCACGGTTGCCGGGCGTTCGGCGCCGTTGCCGGGGATCGAAGCGCAACTCGGCTTATTCATCAACACGCTGCCGCTGGTCTGTGCGATGAAGCCGGATTGCACCGTCAGCCAATGGCTGGGCGAGCTGCAAGGGCTGAACCTGGCCATGCGCGAGTTCGAGCACGTGCCGCTTTACGACATTCAGGGCTGGGCGGGACAACAGGGTTCGGCGCTGTTCGACAGCCTGCTGGTGTTCGAAAACTTCCCGGTGGCCGAAGCGTTGAAACAGGGCGCACCGGCCGGGTTGTCGTTCGGCAATTTGCACAATCACGAGCGCACCCACTATCCGCTGACGTTGGGCATCGAGCTGGGCGAAGGCCTGAGCCTGGACTTCAGCTACGACGCAGCGCGTTTCAGCGCGGCGCAAGTTGCCGGCTTGTCGGCCAATTTGCAGCACCTGCTGATGCAACTTGTCACCCAGCCGGACGCCGCACTTGGCGCGCTGGAACTGCTCGACGTCGACGGCAAAAACGCGCTGCTCGCGATCAGCCAACCGCCGACAATCGAGTTGTCCACCACACTTCTGGCCCACGAGCAGATCGCCGCGCAGGCCGCCGCGACCCCGTACGCGCTGGCGTTGCAGGTTGACGGCCAGTCCCTGAGCTACGCGCAATTGAACACCCAGGCCAACCGTCTGGCCCATCGTCTGATGGCCAACGGTGCCGGTCCGGGCAAGCGTGTCGGCCTGGCGCTGCACCGTGGTCCGCAGCTGATCGTCAGCCTGCTGGCGGTGCTCAAAAGTGGCGCCGCCTACGTGCCGCTCGATCCGAAATACCCGAACGAACGCCTGGCCTACATGATCGATGACAGCCGTCTCGACGTGCTGCTGTGCGAATCCGGTCTGCTGGAGGAGGTGCCGGGCGTGCGCCGTCTCAGCCTTGAGGACGGCACCGACTACCCCGACAGCAATCCGCACAACCACGCGGTCGCCGGCGCTCTGGCCTACATCATCTATACCTCCGGCTCCACCGGCCAACCCAAAGGCGTGGCCATCGCCCATGCCGCGTTGCGCGAGTTCTGCCAGAGCGCCGCCGACTATTCGGTGCTGTCGGCGTCGGACCGGGTGTTGCAATTCGCGACCTTCAGCTTCGACGGTTTCGTCGAGCAATGTTTCCCGGCGTTGTGCGTCGGCGCGGCGTTGATCATGCGCGGCGATGACGTGTGGGACGCCGGTCGCCTCGCCGCCGAAATCGTCCGGCACGGCGTGACCGTGGCGGACTTGCCGGCCGCTTACTGGTACTTGCTCGCTCGCGAATGCGCGAGCGGCGTGGTCAGCGGTCTCGGTGCTTTGCGCCAGGTCCACGTCGGAGGCGAAGCGATGTCGGTCGAAGGTTTGCGCCTGTGGCATCAGGCCGGATTGAGCCACATGCGACTGCTCAACACCTATGGCCCGACCGAAGCGACCGTGGTGTCCAGCGTGCATGAGTGCCGTCTCGACGATGCCAGCGATGCGTTTGGCATTCCGATTGGTCGTGCTATCGCCGGTCGTGCGCTGTATGTGCTGGATGCGGCGGCTCAGTTGCTGCCGTCCGGCGGTGTCGGCGAACTGTGCATCGGCGCTCCGGCTTGCCTCGCGCAAAGCTACTTCAATCGTCCGGCGCTGACCGCTGAACGTTTCCTGCCGGACCCGTTTGCCCGTGAACCGGGCGCGCGTCTGTACCGCAGCGGCGATCTGGCGCGCTACAACGCCCAAGGGCAGCTGGAATACGTCGGCCGCATCGACCATCAAGTGAAGATCCGCGGTTTCCGCATCGAAATGGGCGAGATCGAAGCCTGCCTGCAAGCCCGTGAAGACGTGCGTGAAGCGGCGGTCATCGCCCAGGACGGCACGCAACTGGTGGCGTACATCGTGGCCGGCGATTCGCTGTCGTCCGAAGTTGATTATCTGGAACGCCTGAAAGCCGCTCTGCATCAGTCGCTGCCGGAATACATGGTGCCGAATCACTTGGTCCTGCTGCCGAAGTTGCCGCTCAACAACAACGGCAAACTGGATCGCAAAGCCTTGCCACGCGCCGAGGCCAGCGATGCACAGCGTGACTTCGTGGCCCCGGTCGAAGGGCTGGAAACGCAACTCGCGCTGATCTGGCAGGACGTGTTGCAGGTCGGGCAAGTTGGCCGCAACGACAACTTCTTCGCGCTCGGCGGGCACTCGTTGCTGGTGCTTCAGGTGATCTCGCGGGTGCGGCAGCAGTTGCAGCTCGAACTGTCGGTGAGCAGCCTGTTCTCCGCCGCGAACCTGGCGGAATTTGCCGGGCGTGCCGCGCTGGCAAATGTCAGCGGTCAACCTTTGCTACAACGTGCCGTGATCGATCAGCCGCAGGTTTTGTCTTATGCCCAACAGCGCCAATGGATTCTCTGGCAACTGGACCCGCAAAGCCCGGCCTACAACATTCCTGCCGCACTACGCCTCATAGGCCCGCTCAACCGCGAAGCCCTGCGCGAAGCCTTCGCCCGGTTGCAGGCCCGTCACCAAACCCTGCGCACGACCTTCGAACAAGATGGTCTGCAGGCACGTCCGGTGCTGCACGACAATCTGGCGTTGCAACTGGAGGAACGCACACTCGATCAGGTGTCGGTCGACACGGCCGTGGCCGAAGAAATCGCCCGTCCGTTCGACCTGCGCAACGGTCCGCTATGGCGCATGTTGCTGCTGCAAGTGAACACCGACGAACACGTGCTGGTCCTCATCGTCCATCACATCGCTGCCGACGGCTGGTCGATGCAGGTCATGGTCGATGAGTTCAGCTCCTTGTATCAGGCGGCCGCCAGCGGTCGCGCCGCCGGTTTGGCTGACCTGCCGGTGAACTACAGCGACTACGCCCGCTGGCAGCGCGACTGGCTGGAAGCGGGCGAGGGTGCACGTCAACTGACGTGGTGGCGTGAGCAACTGGCCGGCAGCCAGGCGCCGCTGGAATTGCCCAGCGAACTGACCCGTCCGGCCCGCCGCAGCGAGCGCGGTGCCAGCCTGATGCTCAACGTGGATCGCGAGTTGCTCGCCGGTTTACGTCAACGCGCCCAGGAACAGCAAGTGACGTTGTTCATGCTGTTGCTGGCGAGTTTCCAGACCTTGCTGCATCGCCAGAGCGGGCAGTCGCGCATCAACGTTGGCGTGCCGAGCGCCGGTCGTTCGCGTCTCGAAACCGAAGGCCTGATCGGCTTCTTCATCAACACCCAGGTGCTGCGTGCCGAGATCGATGGGCAGCAGCCGTTCAGCACCTTGTTGCAACAGGTCAAACAGGTTGCATTGGGCGCGCAAGCGAATCAGGACTTGCCGTTCGAGCAGCTGGTCGACGCCTTGCAACCGGACCGCAGCCTCAATCACAGCCCTTTGTTCCAGGTGCTCTACAACCATCAGCAGCCGTTGGGCGCGAGTGTCGAACGCACGGTTGCCGACCTGAACGTCGAGCGTCTGCACTGGCAGCAACACACCACGCAGTTCGATCTGGTCCTCGATACTCAGGAGCAGGGCGAAGCACTGGATGCCAGCCTGACCTACGCCACGGATGTGTATGACGAAGCGTCGATGCAGCGCCTTGGCGAGCAGTGGCTGAACCTGCTGCGCGCGGTAGTCAGCGATCCGCAGCAACGCGTCGCCGAACTGCCCCTGATTGACGGGTCGCAGCAAGAGGCTTTGGTGCAGCACTGGAACCCCGCATTCCAGGCGCAACCGACGTCGCCGACCTTGCATCAGTTGTTCGAAGCGCAAGCCGCACAACGGCCGAATGCCGTCGCCCTGGTCTACGAAGGCGAGCAATTGACCTACGCCGCACTCAACGCCCAGGCCAACCGCTTGGCGCGCACACTGCGCGAACAAGGCATCGGGCCAGAAGTGCGCGTGGGCATCGCCACCGAGCGGGCCATGCCATTGGTGATCGGCTTGCTGGCGATTCTCAAGGCCGGCGGCGCCTACGTGCCCCTCGACCCGCATTACCCGGCCGAACGCCTGAGCTACATGATCGAAGACAGCGGCGTCACGCTGCTACTGACCCAGCAACACTTGATCGACAGTCTGCCGGCCCGAGACGGCGTGCAGGTGCTGAGCCTGGAATCGTTGCAGCTGGATGGGGTCAGTGACGCCAACCTGCCTGCGCTGGCGACCACGGACAACCTCGCCTACGTGATCTACACCTCCGGTTCCACCGGTCGTCCTAAAGGCGCATTGCTCAGCCATGGCAACGTCGGGCGTCTGCTCACGGCCACGGCTGGCGAGTTCAGCTTCGGTCCGGACGATGTCTGGACGCTGTTCCATTCCTACGCCTTCGACTTCTCGGTGTGGGAGCTGTTTGGTTCGCTGTGCACCGGCGGGCGTCTGGTGATCGTGCCGTATGACATCAGCCGCGAGCCGCAGCAATTCCATCGCTTGCTCTGTGATGAGGGCGTGACGGTGTTGAACCAGACGCCGAGCGCGTTCCGCCAGTTGTTGCCGATTGCCTGTGCCAGCCCACGAAGCATGGCGTTGCGTCAGGTGATTTTCGGTGGCGAAGCCCTCGAAGTCGCGAGCCTGCGTCCGTGGTTCGAATGCTTCGGCGACCAACAGCCAACCCTGGTCAACATGTACGGCATCACCGAAACCACGGTGCACGTGACCTACCGTGCAATCCGCCTGGCCGACCTCGACGGCAAGGCCCAAAGCCCGATTGGCCTGCCGATCCGCGACCTGCGCTGGTACTTGCTCGACAGTCAGCTGCAACCGGTGCCGGTGGGTGTGGCGGGCGAGTTGTACATCGCCGGCGCCGGTCTGGCGCGGGGTTATCACGGCCGTTTCGGCCTGACCGCCGAGCGTTTTGTGCCGAGCCCGTTCGAGGCTTCGCAGCGTCTTTATCGCAGCGGCGACCTGGCGCGTCAGCGTGCCGATGGCAGCATCGACTACCTCGGCCGGATCGATCAGCAAGTAAAAATTCGCGGTTTCCGCATCGAATTGGGTGAAATCGAAGCCGCGCTGCTGGCCCAACCGGGCGTGCGCCAAGCGGTGTTGAGCGTGCATGCCGGCGACGGCGGACCGCAGCTGTGCGCCTACGTCGTGGCCGAGCAAACCCCGCATGACCCGATCGCCTGGCGCGACAACCTGCGCACCGCGCTCAAGGTGGATCTGCCGGACTACATGGTGCCGAGCCACTGGTTGCTGCTGGATGCCTTGCCATTGACCGGCAACGGCAAGCTCGACCGCAAGGCGCTGCCGGTGCCCGATGCCCAGGAATGGCAACGGCCGTTCGAAGCCCCCGAGGGCGACCTCGAACAGCAACTGGCCGCGATCTGGGCCGACCTGCTGGGCGTGGTGCAGATAGGCCGACGCGACAACTTCTTTGA
This sequence comes from Pseudomonas sp. PS02303, assembly GCF_029959925.1. NCBI lineage: Bacteria > Pseudomonadati > Pseudomonadota > Gammaproteobacteria > Pseudomonadales > Pseudomonadaceae > Pseudomonas > Pseudomonas sp. PS02303. Next base: position 12,063 of record NZ_JASCOM010000062.1, on the reverse strand, counting down.
ATTGGGCGGGCATTCATTGCTCGCGGCCCAAGCCAGTGCCCGTGTGGAGCTGGAACTGGGCATCGAGCTGCCGCTGCGCGCGCTGTTCGAATCCACCGACCTTCAGGCTTATGCCGCCATGGCCGGGCAACACGCCCCGGCTGACAACGATGCACGTCTTGATGCGCTTGAGTCGCTTCTCGACGAGATGGAGATCAACTGATGGAACACACCACTGCCCAGCGCATCGCCAGCCGCTTCGCCGGCCTGCCGGCTGATAAGCGCCGCGAGTTTCTGCAACGCATGCAAGAACAGGGCGTGAGCTTCGGCCAGTTGCCGATTCCGCCGGCTGCCGAGCCGCAAGCAACGTTCGAATTGTCATACGCGCAGCAGCGCCAATGGTTCCTCTGGCAACTTGATCCACACAGTTCGGCGTACAACATTCCGGCCGCGCTGCGTTTGCACGGGCCGCTGAACGTTGCTGCGTTGCAGCAGAGTTTCGATGGGCTGCTGGAGCGGCATCAGAGTTTGCGCAGCCGGTTCGTCGAGGATGACGGGCAAGTGGTGCAGACGCTGGCCGAGTTCACCTCGCTGCCCATCGAGCAGATCGACCTGCGCGGCGAACCTCAGGATCAGCGCTTCGATCAGGCGATGAACAGCGTCGAACAGGACATCGCCCGGCCGTTCGATCTGCAATACGGCCCGCTGTTGCGGGTCAGCCTGTTGCAACTCGATGCCGAAGACCACGTGCTGTTGCTGACCCTGCACCACATCGTCACCGATGGCTGGTCGATGGGCGTGCTGGTGGAAGAGTTTTCCCGGCTCTACGCCGCGCATTGCCAAGGTCAGAACACGGTGCTGGAGGCACTGCCGATCCAGTATTCAGACTATGCGATGTGGCAACGCCGCTGGATGGAGGCGGGCGAGCTGGAACGTCAACTCAACTGGTGGTGCGACCGCCTGGGCAGCGAACAACCGCTGCTCGAATTACCGACCGACCGTCCGCGCCCTGCGCAGCCGAGCCAGCGCGGTGCGCGTCTGGATTTCGCCCTCGATGCCACGTTGGCCAGCGGTCTGATGAGCCTGGCCAAACAGCGCGGTGTCACGCCGTTCATGCTGTTGCTGGCGAGCTTCCAGGCCTTGCTCTATCGCTACAGCGGCCAGGCCGACGTGCGTGTCGGTGTGCCGATTGCCAACCGTAATCGCGCGGAAACCCGTGGCTTGATCGGCTTCTTCGTCAACACCCAGGTGATGCGCGCGGAACTGGACGGACGTCTGCCGTTCAGCCAATTGCTCGACCAGACCCGCGCCGCCTCGCTGGACGCCCAGGATTATCAGGACTTGCCGTTCGAGCGTCTGGTGCAGGCGCTGCAAGGTGAACGCAGCCTCAGTCACAGCCCGCTGTTCCAGGTGATGTTCAACCACCAGCAAGCCAAACCGGCGGCGGTCAGCGGCTTGCTCGCCGGCCTGCGCGTCGAGGCATTGAACGCCACGGCGCACACCACCCAGTTCGACCTGCAACTGGACACCCAGGAGGAGGGCGACAAACTGTTCGCCAGCCTGACTTACGCCACCGATCTGTTCGACGCTGAACGTATCGAGCACCTCGCGCGGCACTGGCGCAATTTGTTGGCCGGTGTTCTGGCCAACCCGCAATGCCCGCTCGCCGAGTTGCCGTTGCTGGACGCCGATGAGCGTCTGCGCATCCTCGACGAGCTCAACCACACCGCTCAGGCCTATCCGGGCGAAGTCTGCGTGCAGCGCCATTTCGAAGAACGCGTAGTTGAACACCCAGAGGCGACGGCGCTGGTGTTCCAGGGCCAGTCCCTGAGTTACGCCGAGCTGAACCGGCGCGCCAACCGTTTGGCCCACCACTTGCGTGACCAGGGTGTCGGCCCGGACGTGCTGGTGGGGATTGCCTGCGACCGTTCGTTTGAAATGGTTGTCGGCCTGCTGGCGATTCTCAAGGCGGGCGGTGCGTACGTGCCGCTGGACCCGGAATACCCGGTTGATCGCTTGAGCTACATGATCGAAGACAGCGGCATTACGTTGTTGCTGACCCAGGAATATCTGCTGACGCAACTGCCGACCCCGGACAACGTGCGCACCTTGTGCCTGCACGCCGACACCGATTGGCTGAACGACTTGCCGGGCACTGACCTGCCCAACCTTGCGGTCGCGGAAAACCTCGCTTATGTGATTTACACCTCCGGCTCCACCGGCAAACCCAAGGGCGCCGGTAACCGCCATGTGGCGCTGCATAACCGTCTGGCGTGGATGCAGCAAGCCTACAACTTGCAGCCGAGCGACCGCGTGCTGCACAAGACGCCGTTCAGTTTCGACGTGTCGGTGTGGGAGTTTTTCTGGCCGCTGATGAAGGGCGCCACCCTGGTGATCGCCGCGCCGGGCGAGCACCGTGATCCGCAACGCCTGGCCGCGTTGATCGTCGAGCAGGCGATCACCACGCTGCACTTCGTGCCGTCGATGCTCTCGGCGTTCATCGCTGCCGACGAAGCGCTGGCCTGCACCTCGTTGCAGCGGATCATTTGCAGCGGTGAAGCGCTGCCGATGGAACTGCAACGCCAGACCTTGCGCAGCCTGCCGCAAGCCAATCTCTACAACCTCTATGGTCCGACCGAAGCGGCCATCGACGTGACCCACTGGACCTGCGTGGAAGAAGGGCGTGACAGCGTGCCGATTGGCCGGCCGATTGCCAACTTGCGCACCTGCATCCTCGACAGCGAACTGCAACCGTTGCCACTGGGCGCGGTGGGCGAGTTGTACCTGGGCGGCGTCGGCCTGGCGCGCGGTTACCACCGTCGTGGCGCGCTGACCGCCGAGCGTTTCGTGGTCGACCCGTTTGGCAGCGGCGAGCGTCTGTACCGCACCGGTGACCTGGCACGCTATCGCACGGACGGCGCCATCGACTACTGCGGGCGCATCGACCACCAAGTGAAGATTCGCGGTTTGCGCATCGAGCTCGGCGAAATCGAGGCGCGCCTGCAAGAACATGCGGACGTGCAGGAAGCCGTAGTGTTGGCCCTCGATGGCCCGGGCGGCAAGCAGTTGGTCGCGTACATCGTGCCGCAGGATCGAGCCTTGGTCAGCGCCGATGCCGAGCAACAAGGCGCGTGGCGTGAAACCCTGAAAAGCCATTTGCTGGCGAGCCTGCCGGATTACATGGTGCCGGCGCAGACCGTGCTGATCGAGCAAATGCCCCTGAGCCCCAACGGCAAACTCGAGCGCAAACGCCTGCCCGCGCCGACCGCACAGGTCAGCCAACGCGCCTTCGAAGCGCCACGCAGCGAACATGAACAGGTGCTGGCGCAGATCTGGCAGGACGTGCTGGGCGTGGAGCAGGTCGGGCGTCAGGACAATTTCTTTGAACTGGGCGGCGACTCGATCATTTCGATCCAGGTGGTCAGCCGTGCGCGCCGCGCCGGCCTGAGCCTGCAACCCCGCGACCTGTTCCAGCAGCAAACCTTGCAAGCCCTGGCCGCCGTGGTCAAGGAACAGGCCGCCCCGCTGGCGCAGCAAGGGCCGGTGGAAGGTGTGCAAACCCTCACGCCGATCCAGCGCTGGTTCTTCGACGAGCCGATCCCGCAACGCGCGCACTGGAACCAGGCGGTGCTGCTGACGCCACGCGAAACCCTTGAGTTGCCACGCCTGCAAGCCGCGCTGCAACGTTTGCTCAAGCAGCATGATGCCCTGCGTCTGCGCTTCAGTCAGGTCGATGGCCAATGGTCGGCGCGTTATGTCGGGGCCGACAGCTGCGATGTGATCGACATGCTCTGGACCGCCCGCGTGGCCAACGATGCTTCGCTGGAATCGGTGTGCGACGAGGCGCAGCGCAGCCTCAGTCTGCAAGACGGTCCGCTGCTGCGCATCGCGTTGATCGCTCAGGCGGATGGTTCGCAGCGGTTGCTGTTGGTGATCCATCACCTGGCGGTGGACGGGGTGTCGTGGCGGGTGTTGCTGGAAGATTTGCAAGCGGCTTATCAAGGGCAAGACCTGCCACCGAAGACCAGCGCTTTCCAGGCCTGGGCCGACAAACTTGACGCCTACGCCCGCTCCGAAGCCGCTGCCAGCGAACTGGACTGGTGGCAAGCGCAGCTGAGCGTCGCCAATGATTCGCTGCCCGCCGCCAATGCCCAAGCCAGTCAGGCTGGGCATCTGCGCCAAGGCGTGAGCATCGGCCTGGACCGCGATCAAACCACCAGGCTGCTGCAACAGGCGCCAGCGATTTACCGCACACAGGTCAACGACCTGCTGCTGACCGCGCTGGCCCGAACCCTCAGCCGCTGGACCGGTGACGCTTCGGCGCTGATTCAACTCGAAGGCCATGGTCGCGAAGAGCTGTTCGACGACATCGACCTGACCCGCACCGTCGGCTGGTTCTCCAGTCTGTTTCCGGTGCGCCTGACGCCGACCGCCGACCTGGCGGGCTCGATCAAGTCCATCAAGCAGCAACTGCGCGAAATCCCCGGAAAAGGCCTGGGCTACGGCCTGCTGCGCTACCTGGGCGATGCCTCGACCCAAGCGGCGTTGGCCGGTTTGCCGCAAGCACGCGTGACGTTCAACTACCTCGGGCAGTTCGACCAGAGCTTCGCCGAAGACGCCCTGTTCACCCCGGCCAAGGAATCCAGCGGCGCCGCGCAATCGGCGGACGCACCGTTGCCGAACTGGCTGTCGGTGGACGGCCAGGTGTATGGCGGCGAACTGAAACTCGACTGGACCTTCAGCCGCGAATGCTTCGACAAACGTGAAATCGAAGCGCTGGCCGCCGATTACCAACGTGAATTGCTGGCGCTGATCGACCATTGCCTGAGCGACGGTGCGGGAGGCGTGACCCCGGCAGACTTCCCGCTGGCGCGCCTGACCCAGGCGCAACTCGATGGCTTGCCGGTGCCGCCGGCGCAGATCGAAGACCTGTATCCGCTGTCGCCGATGCAGGCCGGTCTGTTGTTCCACAGCCTCTATGAATCGGCGTCTGGCGCCTACGTCAATCAGCTTAGCGTCCAAGCCCGTGGCCTCGACGCCGAGCGTCTTGGCCGCGCCTGGCAAGCGGTGCTCGACACCCATCCGATCCTGCGCAGCAGCTTCCACTTCCCCGACGGTTTCGAAGCGCCGGTGCAAGTGGTCCATCGTCATCTGCAACTGCCGATGACGTGTCTGGACTGGCGTGGCCGCAGCGATCAGGCCGACGCATTGATTGAACTGATCGACAACGAGCGCCTGCAACTCGATTCGACCCGGGCGCCATTGATGCGCCTGACCCTGGTGCGGCTGGACGATGAGCGTCAGCAATTGATCTACACCCACCATCACCTGTTGCTGGATGGCTGGAGTAATTCGCTGCTGCTGAGCGAAGTCTTGCAGCGTTATGCCGGGCAGGATGTGCAGGCGCCGACCGGGCGTTTCGCCGATTACATCGGCTGGCTGCAATGTCAGGATGCCCACGCCGACGAGGTCTTCTGGCGCGAGCAGCTGGCGACCCTCGACAACCCGACGTTACTGGCGCAGAGCCTGGCCCATGGCGACGGTAAAAATCAGTTGGCCGTAGAGTTTGCCGACCATCGCCAGACCTTCGATGTCGCCACCAGCCAGCGTTTCAGCGAGTTTGCCCGTCAGCAAAAAGTCACCCTCAACACCTTGGTGCAAGGCGCCTGGGCACTGTTGCTGCAACGCTACAGCGGCCAGCGCAGTGTTGCGTTCGGCGCGACTGTGGCGGGGCGGCCGGTGGATTTGCCGGGTGCCGAAAGCCAGCTGGGCCTGTTCATTAACACCTTGCCGGTGATCAGCAGCCCGGACGCGGTGGAAAGCGTCGGCCAGTGGCTGACCCGTTTGCAGGCACAAAACCTCGAACTGCGTGAGCATGAATTCACCGCATTGGGGGACATTCAGCGCTGGGCCGGGCGTGCCGGTGAGCCGCTGTTCGACAGCCTGCTGGTGTTCGAAAACTTCCCGGTGGCCGAAGCGCTGCAACAAGGCGCGTCGGCCGGTTTGAGCTTCTCGGTTCCGCAGAACCATGAACGCACTAACTTCCCGCTGACCCTGGCGGCCACCGCCGAAAGCCAGTTGAGCCTGAACTGGAGTTACCAGTGCGCCCATTTCAGCGGCGAAGCGATTGTTCGGATGAGCGAGCATCTGGCCGCGCTGCTGGCGGCGATGGTCGCCGCGCCAAACGCGGCATTGAGTGAACTGGACCTGCTGACCGCGCCGGAACGCGCGCAACAGTTGGTCGAATGGAACCCGGCATTCACGGCCGCGCAAAACCCGCTCTGTGTGCATCAGTTGATCGAGGCCCAAGCGGTCATTCGCCCGGCCGCCACCGCGCTGATCTTCAACGATCTGCAATTGAGCTTCGATCAGCTCAACCGTCGCGCCAACCAATTGGCCCATCGTCTTCGCGCACTGGGCATTGGTCCGGAAGTGCGGGTTGGCCTGGCGATGCAGCGCTCACCGGAAATGATCGTCGGCCTGCTGGCGATCCTCAAGGCCGGCGGCGCCTACGTGCCGCTGGACCCGGCTTACCCGACGGAACGCCTGCGCTATCTGATGGAAGACAGCGGCATTTCGCTGATGATCAGCCAGTCGTGGCTGCGGGAAAAACTGCCGTTGCCCGAAGGCCTGCCGGTGCTGGAAATCGACCGCGAGCCGCTGGCGTCCATGGCGGACACCAACCCGATCAACCTGACCTGCGGCGAAAACCTCGCGTACCTGATTTACACCTCAGGCTCCACCGGGCGGCCCAAAGGCGTCAGTGTGGCCCACGGTCCGCTGGCCATGCATTGCCTGTCGATCGGCGAGTTGTACGGCATGACCCCGGACGACCGCGAGTTGCAATTCGCCTCGATCAGTTTCGACGGCGCCCACGAACGCTGGCTGACGCCGCTGGTGTTCGGTTCGGCAGTCATGCCCCGCGATGACGAGTTGTGGAGCGTGGAGCGCACCTGCGCCGAGATCGAAAAACACGGCATCACCATTGCCTGTTTTACCCCGACCTATCTGTCGCAGATCGCCGACTTCATGGGCGAAGCGGGGCGTGATTTGCCGATCCGCTCCTACACCCCGTGCGGCGAAGGCATGGCCAAGCACGCGTTCGATGAAGTCCAGCAAGTGCTGCAACCCAAGCGTTTGATCAACGGTTACGGTCCGACCGAAACGGTGATCACGCCGCTGATCTGGCTGGCGTACCCGGATACCGGGTTCGACTCGGCGTTCATGCCGATTGGCCGGCCGGTGGGCAACCGCAGCGCCTACATTCTGGACGGCGGCTTGCAGCCGTTGCCGGTTGGCGTCGCGGGCGAGTTGTACCTGGGCGGCGAGGGCGTCGCCCGGGGTTACCATCAACGTCCGGACCTGACCGCTGAACGCTTCGTGCCGGATCCATTCGTGCCGGGTGCGCGTTTGTACCGCAGCGGCGACCTCGCACGGTTCCGCGCCGATGGCGTCGTTGAATACCTCGGCCGTATCGACCAGCAAGTGAAGATTCGCGGGTTCCGTATCGAACTCGGCGAAATCGAAGCCTGCCTGCTGGAACACGAAGGCGTGCGTGAATCGTTCGTGATCGACCGTGAAGGTCCGGTGAGCCGCCAGTTGGTCGGTTACGTGGTGCCCCGCGATCCGCTTGCCGATGAGCAGGCTCTGCGTGAAGCGCTGACGGCTCATCTGCGCAGCCGATTGCCGGCGCACATGTTGCCGGCACACTTGATGTGCCTGGCCGCGTTGCCGCTGACGCCGAACGGTAAGCTTGATCGCCAAGGCCTGCCGGCGCCGGAAGCCACTCGGCAGAACCACGATCACGTGGCCGCCGCAACACCGGCCGAAGTGTTGCTGGTTGAGATCTGGCAGGAACTGCTGGGGCTGGAGTCGGTGGGCGTCACCGAGAACTTCTTTGAGCTGGGCGGTGATTCGATCATTTCGCTGCAAGCGGTGAGCCGTGCCGGGCAGCGTGGGCTGGTGTTCAGTCCGAAGCAGCTGTTCGAACAGCAGACCATTCGTGCTTTGGCCTCCGTGGCCAGCAGCCGTGAAGCAACATTGATCGAAGCGCCAAACGTCGAAGCTTTCTCACTGGTGCCGCACATCGACATCGCTGCCCGTGAAGGTCTGCAAGACTTGTATCCGCTGTCGCCGATGCAGCAAGGCATGCTGTTCCATTGCCTGGATTCACCGGAGCTCAACCCCTACGTCAACCAGTTGAGCGTGGCGGTCGACGGCTTGCAGGTGCCGCGTTTCCGCGCGGCCTGGCAGACGCTGGTCGAGCGGCATGAAGTGCTGCGCGCCGCGTTCCGCTGGCGCGATGGCTTGGCCGATCCGCTGCAAGCGGTGTTCGCCGACGTCGAGTTGCCGATCGAAGAACTCGACTGGCGCGACCGCTCCGACACCGAGCAGGCGCTGGGCGAACTGGCCGCAGCGGAACAGGCCAAGGGCTTCGACCTGAGCTGCCCGCCGTTGATGCGTTTCATCCTGGTGCGCCTGGGTGATGACCGTTACCAGATGATCTGGATCTACCATCACCTCTTGCTCGACGGCTGGAGCGCTTCGCGTCTGCTGGGCGACATGCTGCGCCTGTACCACAACGACAGCCTGCCGACCCTGACCGGGCGCTACGCCGACTACATCGCCTGGCTGCAACGCCAGGACGGCGCGCAAGCCGAAGGCTTCTGGCGTGAGCGCCTGGCGCTGCTCGAAGAACCGACCATTCTGGCCAAAGCTTCCGGTGCCGCTGGTTCCGGCCACGGCGTGATGTACAGCCACCTCGACGCCGAGGCGACGCGCAAACTGCACAGCTTCGCCAAGCGTCAACGCGTGACACTGAACACGCTGGTGCAAGGCGCGTGGCTGTTGCTGCTGCAACGCCATAGCGGCCAGCGCAGTGTCGCGTTCGGCGCCACGGTGGCGGGGCGCCCGACCGGGTTGGCCGGTGCGCAGGACATGCTCGGTCTGTTCATCAACACCTTGCCGGTGATTCAGACCCTTGATCCGCAACAGCCGGTGGGCGAGTGGCTGCGCGACTTGCAGGATTACAACCTGATGGTGCGTGACTACGAACACACGCCGTTGTCGGACATTCAGCGCTGGGCCGGGCAGGGTGGCCAGGGTTTGTTCGACAGCATCATCGTGTTCGAAAACCATCCGGTGGACCGCGCCCTGAAAGGCGGCGAGGAAGGCGAGCTGCGCTTTGCCGAAGTCGGCAGCGGCGGGGTGACCAACTTCCCGATGGACTTGATGGTCAGCGCCAACGAAGAAGGCCTGGAAGTTGAGTACCTGTTCCTGCGTGATCGCTTCAGTGACGTGGAAGTCGAGCGGATTCGTGCGCAGTTGGAAGGATTGCTGCGTGCGTTGCCGGAGGATGCTACGCGTCTGCTTGGCAATATTGGCTTGCCTGAGGCGCGTTTGAGTCTGCCGCAGGTGTCAGATGACAGCGCTGATTTGCTTCACGCGTTTAATCAACACGTCAAAGCGCAGCCGCAGAAAATCGCCTTGATCTGTGAAGGTCGGCACGTCAGTTATGCACAGCTTGAGGCGCAGGCCAATGGGTTGGCGCAGCAACTGATCGGTCGCGGCATCGGCCCGGAAAGTCTGGTGGCGGTGGCGTTGCTGCGTTCCGAACGCACCATCGTTGCGTTCCTCGCGGTGCTTAAAGCAGGGGCGGCGTATCTGCCTTTGGACCTCGCGTACCCGGCCGAGCGGCTGGCTTATATGTTGAGCGATTCGGCGGCCAGCCTGTTGCTCTGTGACAGCAATCTGGGGGATCGACTGACCCTGGCCGACAGCCCGCCACGTCTGCTGCTCGACCAGTTGAGCGTTGCCGACCACGCTGAATGCCCGGTTTCCAATCCGTTGCCGGGGCACTTGGCGTATTTGATTTACACCTCCGGTTCCACGGGCCAGCCCAAAGGCGTGGCGGTGGCACGTGGGCCGATTGCCCGGCATTGCCGCGGCATCATCGAGCTCTACGAACTGGCACCGCGCAGCCGTGAGCTGCACTTCATGTCGTTCGCCTTCGACGGTGCGCAGGAGCGTTGGCTGAGTGTGATGCTGGCCGGTGGCAGCCTGGTGATCCGCGAGGACAGTTTATGGACCCCGGAGCAAACCCTCGAAGTGATGCAGCGTCATGGCGTCACCGTCGCCTGCTTCCCGCCAGCCTACTTGCAACAGATGGCCGAAGTGGCCGAACGCCTTGGCAATCCACCGGCGGTCGAGGTGTATTGCTTTGGCGGTGATGCGGTGCCGGAGGCGAGCTTCGAGCAGGTCAAGCGCGCCTTGCGTCCGCAGCGTCTGGTCAACGGTTATGGCCCGACCGAAACCGTGGTCACGCCGCTGCTGTGGCGTGCCGAGGCCAGCGAAACCTGCGACGCGGCGTATGCGCCGATTGGGCGTGGCGTGGCCGGGCGGGGTTTGTATGTGCTGGACGCCGACCTCAATCCGCTGCCGGTCGGTGTCAGCGGCGAGTTGTACCTGGGCGGCGAATGCCTGGCGCGCGGTTACCACCAGCATCCCGGCATGAGCGCCGAGCGTTTCATCCCCGATCCGTTCGAGGCCGGTGGCCGCATGTACCGCACCGGCGACCTGGTGCGCCAGCGCGAGTGCGGGTTGATCGACTATCTGGGGCGTCTTGACCAGCAAGTGAAGATCCGTGGTTTTCGCATCGAGCCGGGCGAGATCGAAGCGCGTCTGCGCGAATGTGTTGGGGTGCAGGATGCCGCCGTGGTGGTACACAACACGCCGACCGGCAAGCAATTGGTCGGTTATGTGGTGGCGGCCGGTGCTGTCGGGCTGGATCGTCGCTTGAAATCTGAGCTGCAAGCGCAACTGCCGGACTACATGGTGCCGTCACGGATCCTGGTGCTGGAACGCTTTCCGCTGTCGGCCAACGGCAAGCTCGACCGTCGCGCACTGCCAATGCCTGAATGGGCGCTGGGCGGTTATCGCGCGCCGCGCAACGATCTGGAAAAGGCGCTGACCGCGATCTGGCAAGAGGTGCTCGGCGTGCCGCAAGTGGGCATCGACGACAACTTCTTCGAACTGGGCGGCGACTCGTTGCAGGTGCTCAAAGTCATCTCGCGGGTGCGCAGTCAGCCGCAACTGGGCTTCGAGTTGAAGCTGCGGGATCTGATGCAGAAACCGTGCATTGCCGAACTCAGTGGTTATCAGGTGACCGAACCCACGTCTGCGCCGGACCCTTTGCTGGCGCTGAATGCGCGGATCCCCAATGTGCCGGCGCTGTTCTGCCTGCACGCCGGTTTCGGCACGGTGTTCGACTACGAACCGTTGGCCCGGCGTCTGGAAGGACGACGCACGGTGTACGGCGTGCAATGCCGCATGCTGCTTGACCCGCACTGGCAGGACGAATCGCTGCTCGCCATGGCGCAAGCCTATGCGCAGCGGATTCGCAGTCAACAGGCCAAAGGACCGTATTACTTGCTGGGCTGGTCGTTGGGCGGCGCGTTGACGCAGTTGGTTGCGCATGAACTGGAAACGCAAGGTGAGACCGTGACGTTTGCCGGGTTGGTCGACAGCTACGTGGCCGGCACCGCCGAGGCGGGGGACTGGCGCGAGGACCTCGGTGATTTCCTGAAGTTTGTGCTCGGTTTGCCCGCCGATGAGGCTCAGGCGTTGATTGCGCGCAAAGCCGCTGGCTTGAGTGAACGCGAGGGCTCCACCGCCGTGATTGAAGCCGCCTTGCACGGTTCCAATGAACAGGCCGCATTGGGCGCGGGGGAGCTCACGCAGATCTTTGCCACCGGCTCACGCCTCAAGCAACTGGCGCTGGCGCATCGGCAACTGCCGACGATCAAGGCCTCGGCCCATCGTTGGTGGGTGGCCGGGCGCGACGACGAACGTCGGGTGTTCGAGGCCCAGGTCGGCAGTCATGGCGTTGATCGCCTGTTGGCCGGCGGGCACTACGAGCTGTTGCGTGGTGATGAGTTGCTTGATGAGCTGGAAGATTTGTTGGAGCGACGCATGGTCACTGCATAACAACAATTGTGGCGAGGGAGCTTGCTCCCGCTGGACTGCGCAGCAGTCCCCTTCTTTTTAGGAATAAGGGGGCCGCTTCGCAGCCCAGCGGGAGCAAGC
>NZ_JASCOM010000061.1:0-28530 GCF_029959925.1 Pseudomonas sp. PS02303 | reverse complement strand
GGCAAGCCTTGTTCCTACAGGGGAATGCGCATCCTTGTAGGAACGAGGCTTGCCCGCGAAGACGCCGGCCAATCCACCATCAAATTTGAGGTGTATGCAATGACTCAACCCCGCTGGCTACGCAACGTGCGCCCCTACGGCGCCACAGCCGAAGACCTGCTGCTGGAAAACGGCCTGTTCAAACAACGCCGCCCGGCCTCCAACACCGCGCTGGCCGCCACCGACATCGACGGCCAACACCAGCTCCTCACCCCTGCCCTGGTGGAAAGTCACGTCCACCTCGACAAAACCCTGTGGGGCCAACCCTGGCGCCCGAACAGCGCCGGCCCGACCCTCAAGGACTACATCGCCAACGAGCGCCGCGTCCTGCGTGAAGTTGACGCGCCCATCGCCCATCGTGCCGGCGCGTTGCTGGAAAACTGCATCGCCCGTGGCTCGCTGACGATGCGTTGCCACGTCGACATCGACCCGGAATTCGGCCTGCGCCATGTCGAGGCCATGCAACAACTGCGCGACATCTACCGCGACCTGATCGACCTGCAACTGGTGGTGTTTCCGCAAACCGGCCTGATCAGCCGCCCCGGCACCGCCGAACTGATGCGCGAAGCCATGGCGCTGGGCGTGGAAAACGTCGGCGGCCTCGACCCGTGCGGTATCGACAACGACCCGGTCGCGCAACTCGACTTCGTGTTCAAGCTGGCCAGCGAATTCGACCGTGGCGTCGACATTCACCTGCATGACAAAGGTGAACTGGGCCTGTGGCAAATCGCGTTGATCGCCGATTACACCGAGCGCTTCGGGCGGCAAGGTCGGGTGATGATCAGTCACGCTTACTGCCTGGGGATGTTGCCGTGGAGCCAGGTCAAACCGCTGGCCGAACGCTTGGCGGCGTTGAGCATTTCGCTGATGAGTTCGGCGCCGGCCGATTGCGCGGTGCCGCCTTTCCTTGCGTTGCGTGAAACAGGCGTGAATGTCTGCCTGGGTTCGGACGGCATTCGCGATGCGTGGTCGCCGATGGGCAACGGCGACATGCTGGAACGGGCAATGCTGCTGGCCTTGCGCTTTGACTTGAACAAGGACGATGAACTGGCCGCAGCGTTCGAAGCGGCGACGGTGAACGGTGCCCGGGCGCTGGGTTGTGAACGGTATGGATTGGAGATCGGCCAAGCGGCGGACTTCCTGCTGATGCCGGTACAGACTTTGGGCGAAGCCGTGGTTTCTCGACCCGTGCGGCAGGTTTATCGCGGCGGTGAGTTGATCGCCTCAGGTGGTCGGCTGCTGGAAAGCCGCTTGTGAAATGCATCGGTCTGAAGGCCAGTTGCGTGGTCGGCTTCGACGGCACGCAGCATGTGCTGTGGCGCGACGGCGAAGTGGTGTTCGAAGGTTCGCGCATTGTGTTTGTCGGGCGTGGTTTTACCGGGCCGGTCGATCAGTGGGTCGACTATGGCAATGCGTTGATCGGCCCGGGTTTCATCGATCTGGACGCACTCGGGGATCTGGATTCCACGGTGCTGACGCTGGACAACGGCGATGAACGCGACATGGGCCGGATGTGGTCTGAGGACTATCTGGCGGCCGGTCCGCGCGAGAGTTTCGACCCCGATGAAGAAGTCTTCAAATACCGCTACGCCTTCACGCAGTTGATCCGCAACGGCATCACCACGGCCCTGCCAATCACCTCGATGTACTACCGCGAGTGGGCCGAGACCTACGACGAATTTGCAGCGGTGGCCGGCGTGGCGGCCGAACTGGGGCTGCGCACTTACCTCGGCCCCTGCTACATGAGCGGCATGAGTTATTGGCGGGCCGATGGCACCCTCGGGCATCACTGGGACGAAGCCCGGGGAATGGCCGGACTCGATGCGGCGGTTCGGTTTTTCCATGATTTCGAAGATGCGCACCAAGGCTTGATTCGCGGCGCCTTGTTGCCGGATCGCATCCAGACCTGCACCCCGGCGCTGCTGCAACGCACCGCTGCGCTGAGTCGCGAATTGAGCGCGCCGATGCGTTTGCATTGCTGCCAGGGGCTTGGCGAGGTGGCGATGGTCGAGCAACTGCGTGGTGTGTCGCCGCTGCACTGGTTGCAGCAACTGGACCTGCTGACCCCGCGCAGCCTGCTGCCCCACGGCATCTACACCTCGGGCGATGACGATCTGCAACGGGTGGTGGATGGCGGCGCAAGCCTGGTGCATTGCCCGGTGGTGTTTGCTCGCGACGGTGAGGCGCTGAATTCGTTTGGGCGCTATCGGGCCAAGGGCATCAACTTCGCCTTGGGCACTGACACCTGGCCGGCGGATCTGCTGGAAAACATGCGCCAGGGGGTGAACATCGCCCGTTTGATGGAGGGCGGCGATGCGTTGACCTCCACGCTGGATATGTACAACGCCGCCACCCTCGGCGGTGCGAAAGCCTTGGGCCGCGATGATCTCGGTCGCCTGGCAACCGGGGCCAAGGCCGACATCACGGTGTTCAGCCTTCGCGGCCTGCACTTGGGGCCGTTGTTCGATCCGCTGAAAAACCTGGTGCTGGCCGGGCGCGGTGACGACTGCATCGCCAGTTACATCGACGGCCGCTGCGTGATGCAAGACGGCCAGGTTCAGGGCATCGATTACCCCGCTCTGCAACGCCAGGCCCAACAACAATTCGAAAAACTGATGCGCAGCCACAGCGACCGGGCCATGGGCCGACCGGACTGGAAAACCCTGTTCAAACCGGCCATTCCGTTCGCCGATGACTACAGCGCAGACGCGCCGTTGAGCGCAATCGATCCCCTTATTTAGAGATGTCTGCCAATGCAAAGCTTCGACTTCAGCACATTGAGTGCGCGGGACAAATACAAGATTCTGATCGGCAGCGTGGTGCCTCGGCCGATTGCGCTGGTCACCACGATTGATGGCGAAGGCCGGATCAATGCCGCGCCGTTCAGTTTCTTCAATGCGCTGTCCGCCGACCCGCCGATCCTGGCGCTGGGCGTGGAAAACTACGGCGACCAAAGCCCCAAGGACACCACCCGCAACATCCAGCTCAATCAGGAATTCACCGTCAACATCGTCAGCGATGCGCTGGTGGAGGCGATGAATGTGTGCGCGGTGCCCTTCGCGCCCGGCTTCGATGAGTTGACGGCTGCGGGGCTGACGGCGATTGCCGGCACCACGGTCAAATGCCCGCGCATCGGCGAGGCGCCGGTGGCGTTGGAGTGTCGGCGGATGATGGCGCTGTCCATCGGGCAGTCGCGGGAAATTATCTTCGGGGAAGTGTTGATGGCGCATGTGCGGGACGAATTGATCGACCCGAAAACCTTGTACATCGATCAGCTGGGGCTGGATGCGATCGGGCGCATGGGTGGGCATGGCTATGCACGGACCCGGGATTATTTCGATTTACCGACGCGGTCGTTGCAGGCGTGGACGGATGCGCCGGGGGGTGGGGAGCGGTTTTGGCCTGCCACCAAATGATCGTCCCTTAACTGATCGTTCCCACGCAGCGTGGGAACGATCTCACTGGGTTCAATCAGTACCGTATTTCGGCGAACGCGGTCCGTACAGCAAGCCCGCCGGCTGCCCGGCCGACAGCAGGCGCGCACTGGCCACACCGGCAATCGGGTGACCGGCGTCGGTGGCGCTGTTGATCACTTGCTTGACCGCTGCCGTAATCAGCATGCCAACCAAGCCGCCGCCACCGTTGTTGCCGCCCTCTTCGCTCGAAGCCCGGGCCGAGCCGGTCCACAGGGTGGTGCCGCTCTTGAGGTCGACCAGTTTCGCGGTGGCGGTCACCACGGTTTCGCTGCTGATGATCATGTAGCGCGTACCGTAGTCCGTCACGGTGATGTACAACGCCGCATCGGCACCGAAAATTTCCTGCAGCTTGTTGGCCGGGGCCTGGTGAATGTCCGCCGGTGTGGTCAGGCCATTCTGGCGGAATGTCTCATCGACCAGGGTGATCGGCAGCACGTAGTAACCGGCTTCTGCCAACGGGTACGTGACCTGCGACAACATGCTGTAGGACGCCTTGACGTCCGGCGAGTTGTTCAGCGGCGGCAGCACCAGAATGGTTTTCGGACGGGCTTGCTTGTACGCCGAATAGTCCACGGTCTTGGGGCTGACGCAGCCACCGAGCACAGCCAGCGCCAGCAACCCGGCCATCAGTTTCAATGAACGCGCGATCATTGGGTGTCTCCGGTCTTGGCGTTTTTAAGCAGAAAATCCATGTACGGCGTCGACTCGGGAAACAGGGTTTTCTCAGTCCTGAACTGCTGCACCATCTGATCGTCCTTGCCCATGCTCAGGTATAACAGCCCCAGGTGAGCGTGGTAGCCAGGCGGCGGCGTCTTGCCGGTGGACTTGATCTTCTGCAGGTCGCGTTCCAGCGCTTCGGCCTGGGCTTCCTTGGGTTCTTCACCCTTGAAGTACTCGTAAACTTCCGGCTGGTAGCTTTCCCACTGGTAAAGGGTTTTCGGGCCGGCGCAACCGGCCAACAGGCCGCTGACCAGCAATGTCGACGCCATCAGCGCCCACGACACATACGTCTTGAACATGCTTTTACCGCTCCTTGTCATCAACCTTGATCAGTTACCCGGTTTCCATGCCCCGGCGTTCATCCCGTCTACCAGGCGATTGATCGCCTCGCGCATGGCCAGGTCGAGCACTTTGCCGTTGAGGGTCGAATCGTAGGCAGCGGTGCCGCCGAAGCCGATGACTTCACGGTTGGACAAGGCGTACTCGCCCGCGCCCTGAGTCGAATAAACCACTTCGGAGGTGCTGATATTGACGATGTTCAGGTTGACCTTGGCGTAGGCCACCTGGGTCTTGGCGCGACCGAGAATGCCGAACAGCTGGTGGTCGCCGGTTTCTTTGCGGCCGAACTCGGTGACATCACCGGTGACCACAAAGTCAGCACCCTTGAGGCGCTGGGACTGGCCCTTGATCGCGGCTTCCTGCTGGATCTCGCCCATGTTGTCGCGGTCCAGCACGCTGAAGCGGTTGGTTTGCTGCAAGTGAGTGATCAGGATGGTCTTGGCCTGACCGCCGAGGCGATCCACGCCGTCGGAGAAGATCCCGCGCATGTAGCTTGAACGGTTGTCGAACTTGCCGACCGCCATGGGCACACGAACACCGGCATACGCCACGCTGGCGCTTTCGACTTTTGCGACTGGCAAGGCGCGCGAGCTTTCCGTGGCGCAACCGGCCATGCTGCCCAAAAGGGCAATCGCTGCCGTCGATACCAACATCCGAGAGATCATTCTCACTGTGCATTCCTTCTGAAAAAACGGTTTATCCCGGCACGGCAATAGCCAACCGCTGCGGATTGCAGCGGCGAAAAAGCGAGGGGGAATCAAATCGATAATCGACGTGCGGGACGTCGGCGGCCGGCATTATGCCAAAGTGCCATCACTGATAACAGTGTTTAATTTTTTATTGGCGCCAATGCATTGGCTGTCGCGATCAGTGGTTGGGATCAGTGGAAATCGCGGCTGCGCACGCTGATGCCATCCAGCAAGGGGCTCAGGTCGCTCAAGCGTCCGGCAATCAGGTGGCGCACCTCGCCTTCCTTTTCCCAGCGGCCATCGACCTTGAGCAACTGCGAGCCGACCAGCACTTTTCGCTGCCGATCAGCCAGGTCGCGCCAGACGATGACGTTGATGTTGCCGAATTCGTCTTCGAGGGTGACGAAGGTCACGCCACTGGCCGTGCCCGGCCGTTGCCGGCCGGTGACCAGCCCGGCGACGCTGACCGGTCGCCCGTGCTCGACCTCCATCAGCTCTTTCGAACTGCGGCAACGTCGGGCTTTCAACTCACCTCGCAACAACGCCAATGGATGCGGACCCAAGGTGGTGCCGACACTGTTGTAGTCGGCCAGCAGGTCCTCGCCCACTGTGGGTTTGGGCAGATAGATCGCAGGTTCTTCCTGACTCGGCAGGCCGGCAAACAAACCGAGTTGCTTCTGCACCCCCGCCACTTCCCAGCGCGCCCGATGACGATCGCCGGCCAGGCCCCGCAACGCACCGGCATCGGCCAGTTGCTCCTGGGCACGGGCATCGAGTCGCGCGCGCTCGCCCAGGTCGGCGATGTCGACAAATACACCCTTTGCCCTCGCCGCTTCGATGCGCCGGGCATCGTCCTCGCGAAAGCCCTTGATCATCCGCAGCCCCATGCGAATCGCCGGCTGCGCGCCAGTGATCGGTTCGAGGCTGCAATCCCAGTCACTGGCGCGCACGTCCACCGGGCGAATCTGCAAATGATGCCGGCGCGCGTCCTGCAGAATCTGGTCCGGGCTGTAGAAACCCATGGGCCAACTATTGATCAGCGCACAGGCGAAGGCCGCCGGTTCATGGCATTTCAACCAGCAACTGGCGTAGGTCAACAAGGCAAAACTGGCGGCGTGGGACTCTGGAAAACCATAACTGCCGAAGCCTTTGATCTGTTCGAAGATCTGCGCGGCGAACTCGGCCGTATAGCCGTTTTTCTTCATCCCGGCGGCCAGCCGATCCTTGTGCGGTTCCAGTCCGCCATGGCGTTTCCAGGCGGCCATGGAGCGACGCAACTGATCAGCCTCGCCGGGGCTGTAGTCGGCGGCGACAATCGCAATCTGCATCACCTGTTCCTGAAACAGCGGCACGCCCAAGGTGCGTTTGAGCACGACTTCCAGCGCCGGGGACGGGTAAACCTCGGGTTCCTCCTTGTTTCGCCTTCGCAGGTACGGGTGCACCATCCCGCCCTGGATCGGCCCCGGACGGACGATTGCCACTTCGATCACCAGGTCATAGAAGGTCCGGGGCTTGAGCCTCGGCAGCATCGACATTTGTGCCCGGGATTCGATCTGGAACACGCCGATGGTGTCGGCACGGCCGATCATGTCGTAGGTTTGGACATCTTCGGCGGGGATCGTCGCCAGGCTCAAGTCCAGATGGCGATGACGACGCAGCAGATCAAAACAGCGGCGGATCGCACTGAGCATGCCCAAGGCCAGAATATCCACCTTGAGCAGCCCCACCGCATCGAGATCGTCCTTGTCCCACTGAATGATGGTGCGCTCGGCCATGGCAGCGTTTTCCACCGGCACCAGGCTGTCCAGTGGCTGCTCGGAAATCACGAAACCGCCGGGGTGTTGGGACAGATGCCGGGGGAAACCGATCAGTTGCTGAGTCAAACTCAGCACCCGGCGCAGCACCGGGCTCTCGGGGTCGAAACCGCCTTCAAGCAGGCGCTCCACGGGCGGCGTTGCATCGCTCCAGTGGCCGCAGCAATCGGCCAGGGCGTTGATCTGATCCGGTGGCAAACCCAGGGCCTTGGCCACATCGCGCACCGCGCCGGCCGCGTGATAGGTGCTGACCACTGCCGTGAGCGCGGCGCGGGTCCGGCCATAACGCTGGAACACGTACTGCAAGACCTCCTCGCGGCGCTCGTGTTCGAAATCGACGTCGATGTCCGGTGGTTCATTGCGCTCTTTGGAGAGAAAGCGTTCGAACAACAGCGTGGTGCGGTCCGGGTCGATTTCCGTGATGCCCAAGGCAAAACACACCGCCGAGTTCGCGGCAGAACCCCGGCCCTGACAGAGGATTTTTTGTTCACGGGCAAACCGCACAATGTCGTGCACCGTGAGGAAGTAGCTTTCATAGCCCAGCTCGGCGATCAGCTCCAGCTCCTTGTCGATCTGCACCAGCACCTTGGCTTGCGGGCCGTCCGGCCAGCGCCACGCGATCCCTTCTTCGGTCAGATGCCGCAGCCAGGACGTGGCCGTCTGGCCTTGCGGCACCAGCTCGCGGGGATACTGGTAACGCAACTGGCCGAGGTCGAAGGTGCAACGCCGGGCAATGGTCAGCGTTTCATCGAGCAGTGCTTGCGGGTAGATCGATTGCAGGGCATCGAGGCTGCGTACATGCCGCTCGCCGTTCGGATGCAGCCGCAACCCGGCCTCGGCCACCGGCAGGTGATGACGGATCGCGGTCATGGTGTCCTGCAAGGCGCGCCGTCCACGGGTGTGCATGTGCACATCGCCGCTGGCCACCGCAGGAATCCGCAGTTCCCGAGCCAGGGTCAACAGCGCGTCCAGTCGCCGGGTGTCGTCCTGCCCGCGATGCAACTGCACCGCCAGCCACAGGCCATCGGTGAACGTCTGTTTGAGCCAATGACCGCTGGAAAAATCATCGACCGTGTCCGGCACCCACAGCGCCAGCAACCCCGGCATCGGTTCACTGAAGTCCTCACGCAGCACTTGATACTGGCCTTTCTCCGTGCGGCGCCGCGCCCGGGTGATCAACCGACACAGGGTCTGGTAACCCTCAAGGTTTTCCACCAGCAGCACCAGCTTCGGACCGTTCTCGATGCGCACTTCACTGCCGATAATCAGCGGCAGCTCCACGGATTTGGCCGCTTGCCAGGCGCGGACGATACCGGCCAGGGTGCATTCATCGGTGATCGCCAGCGCTTGATAGCCGTGTTTTTTCGCCCGCTGAAACAATTCCAGGGCACTGGAAGCACCGCGCTGGAAACTGAAGTTCGACAGGCAGTGCAGCTCCGCATACTCGACGCTCATGCGAACCAGCCTTGCAGCCACAGCGGGCCACCCTCACCCACCGCACGGTAGGCCCAGCCCTGCTGGCCGGAACGGGTTTCGATCAGGTAGTAATCGCGGCGCACGTCGTCGCCGTCCCACCAGCCGGACTCAATGCGCTCCGGCCCCATGAGGATCCGTGTCGAGCCTTCGTGTACGGCCTGCGGCTCCGTCAGCAACCAGCCCGGACGCTGCACCCCCGCCAATCCCGCACACAGTTGTTTGTCGGCCCGCGCCTGCCACGCGCACTCTGGCCGGTGATCGGCCTGGAAACGCAAGCCATGCACCGCGTCATCCCCGAGCCGTGCACGCAAGCGTTCGCGCAGTTGCTCCCAGGGCAAGGTCTGCTGCGGACGGTCGTCGAACAGTTCCTGACGTTGCGGGACGAAGCTCGGCAGGTCTTCGGCGCGCAGCCGAAAACCGCGCACCGGGGCCTCGACCTGCACCTGTTCCAGCCGTCCCCGGGCCAGTTCGAAGAGCATCGCCGGATCGCGCTCGGCGCTGAGCAGGCCGACCTTGATCAGCGTGTCCGGCAAGCCGGCGTGTTCCAGGTGCAGGTCGAAACGCTGCACGCCACTGTCCCGGCCACAAAGGAAGGCCGACAGATCGCCGGTCAAGCGACGCAATGGAAACAACAACGCCTGATGGGATTGCACATCGAAGTTGAGCTCGATGCGCACATCAAACCGGTCCGGTGGCAGGTAGAACGCCAGCGCCAGCCGCCGCTCGCCGAACAGCGCATCCAGGTGCTTGAGCACTTGGGCCTCGAAACGTCGCGCCAGGCTGTTGCGCGGCAACGCCTGAACCTGGCTCAAGGTGCGCAACCCCATGCGCGACAACGCCGTGGCCACCGCCGGTTCCAGGGCGATCCGGTCAACCGGCAATTGCCCCAGGTGATAGCGCAAGGCTTGATCGTCCGGCACCACCAGGCCGTCATACATATTGGCCAACACCCGCGCAGCCACCGGGTTGGGCGCGGCGACGATCCGATGCCGAAAGCCCAGTTCGCCGAGCTCGGCACGCAACCGCGCCTCGAACTGCGGCCACGGCCCGAACAACCCCAGGCTGGATTCGATTTCAAACACCACGGCACGCGGGTAATGCACGCTAACCTGAGAGCTGAACCGATAGGCCCACGCCGCCAGGAACTGTTGCCAGTGCTCGATCTCGGCGACATCGTATTCGGCCGTGACAAAACCTTTGCTCAAGGCCTGGGCGGCGGTCATCGACTGCCCCGGGCGCAAACCCAGCGCCCGCGCCGGAGCGTTGACCGCTTGCAACACCCGGCGCTGTGCCGGGCCCGTCAGCAGCGCCAACGGTTCATCGGGATCGGGGCGCTGACGCAGTACCGCGTCCAGCGCCAATTGCGGGAAGAGAATGCACACCCAGCGCATGGCAACCTCAATGCCCCACGGGAAAGGCAATCGGCGCCGAACGCGCCAACCCGCCCCGGCACTTGAGCACACGCAACTGTGCAGGCCGGGCATCGATGGCGATGCGCAGCGCCGCAGGCGAAGGGTTGATGGCTTCGTTGATCGAGCGATAGGCGAACGCCAGGGTCGAGCCGGTTTCGGCCGCCACCTGCAAGCGTCGCAGCGCCCGGTCATCGGCCTTGTGCGGCCAGCACAGCACCGCGCCGCAACTGCCCGAACGCAGGCATTGTTCCGCTGCCCACAGCGCATCGCGCTCGCTGGCCTGGATGATCGACAACTGGCGCAGATCGACCCCGGCGTTCTGCCAGGCCTGGGGATACGGCACGTAAGGCGGCGCCACCAGCACAATGCGCTCGCCCGCCGCCGACAGCCGCGCCAGGGCCGGCCACACCAGTTGCAACTCGCCAACGCCCTGCCCGGCCAGGAGGATTTCGGTCAGCGCCGCCTCCGGCCAGCCGCCGGTGGGCAACGCCGCGTCCAGCGCGGCATGCCCGGTCGGTTGCGGGCTGACAGATGGTGGCGCAGGCCGGCCCTTCCAGACCTGGCCGCCATTGAACAGCGTATCCAACGCAACGACGGCGCCCATCACCCTTGCCTCACCAGACCGCAGAACACGCCTTCGATGGCCAGGTCCTGATTGGCCTCGACGATGATCGGCTTATAGGCCGGGTTGCGTGGCAACAACCGGACAACATCGCCGACCCGCTCGAAACGCTTGATGGTGACTTCGCCGTCGAGCCGCGCCACGACGATCTGGCCGTTGAGCGCTTCGGGATTGCGGTGTACGCCCACCAGGTCGCCGTCGAGAATACCGTCCTCGATCATCGAGTCGCCCTGGACCCGCAGCATGTAGTCCGGCGCTCGCGAGAAGATCGACGGGTCGAGCAGCAAGCGGCTGTGCACTTCGGCATCGGCACCGATCGGCGCACCCGCCGCGACCCGCCCGAGTACCGGGATGTCCAGCAATTCGGGCCGCGCCGGTTGCCCGAGCAAACGAATGCCCCGGGCCTGATGCGGGTTGACCTCGATAAAACCGGCCTCGGTCAGCGCCAGCACATGCTTGCGCGCCACGCTGCGGGAGGCGAAACCAAATGCCTCGCTGATTTCAGCGAGGCTCGGGGATTGACCGTGCTCCGCGATTCGATCACGGATAAAGGTCAGGATGGCGGTACGGCGGGGAGTTAAAGTCGTCATGGAGTACATTTGTACTCTTTCGGCATTTTCCTGGCAAGGACCGCCAGTCAGCTCAAGCCACGCGACGCCAGAAACCCTGCGATGTAATCGATGAAGGCCAGCACTTTGGCGGTTGCCCGCCGATGACTGGGGTACACCGCCAGGATGTAGGAGCCAAAACTGTCGGGATCGATGTCGTAATCGGCCATTACCCGCACCAGCCGCCCATCGGCGATGTACGCCGCGGCACTCCACAACGGCGTGTGCAGCAAACCGCGTCCGGCCAGTGCGTTGGCCAGCAGCAGGTCGTAGTTGTCACTGCGCAATCGTGGTGATTGCGGTTGCGCCAGGCTCAATCGTTGCCCGTCGCGCTCGGCCCACCAGAATTCGCGGCTGAGCAGCGGATGACGGTAGAGCAGCCATTCGTGGTCATCGAGGGTGTCCGGCGTGACCGGCAACCCCTTGCGCGCCAGATATTCAGGGCTGGCGCATAACGCCAGTCGATTGCTGCCGACGACGCGAGCAATCAACCCCGGCAAATCGTCATGCCCCTCGCGCAACGCCAGGTCGTAGCCGCTTTCCAACAGGTTGACGAACTCATCGCACAGGTCCACTTGCAGGTTGATCTGCGGGTATTGCTCCAGAAAGCCGCCGCACACCTGATCGAGAAAAGCCTGCCCATACGCCAGCGGAGCGGTGATTTTCAGGTTGCCGCGCAGGCCATGCTGCAACTGCTCGATTTCCTCGCCGGCCTCCTCCAGCCGCTGCAACACCTGGCGCGCGGTTTCCAGATAAAGACGACCCGATTCGGTCAGCAAAATCCGTCGGGTGCTGCGTTCGAACAAGCGGGCGCCGAGCTCCGCTTCGAGGTGATTGACCGCTTTGGTCAAGGCCGACGGGGTCTTGCCCAGTTGCTCGGCGGCGCGGCTGAAACTGCCGAGTTGCGCCGTGACCACGAACATTTTCAATGCGCCCAACTTGTCCATTCTTTTTCCATTCAGGCAAAAACGTTTTTCGTGAGCGAGGCGTTCTGCTGGCCGTGACAAGCCACTAATCTGGCCATCAGACGCAATAACAAGGAAACATTCAATGAAAAGATTCATTCCGAATCTATTGATGGCCGCCGTCAGTTTTGCCTCGATGGAAGCCATGGCAGCGGCCGATCTGGTGCTGTTCAATGGCAAGATTTTCACCGCCGACCGCGCGCAACCGAAGGTGCAGGCGTTGGCGGTGCAGGACGGCAAAGTGCTGCAAGTGGGCAGCGATGCGCAGATCAAGGCCCTGATCGCGTCGGGCACCAAAGTCGTCGACCTCGGCGGAAAAGCCCTGATGCCCGGCCTGATCGACAGTCATTCCCACGCCATATTCGGCGGTCTGGAAATGACCTCGGCCAATATGGAAGACGAGGTGGTCGACCTCGACGAACTGGAAAAACGCCTGAAAGCCTGGCGCGATGACGGCAAGGCCAGGCATGGTGATGTGCTGGGCGTAGCTGGCATGAGTTCGGCTTATTGGGCCCAGGCCGAAGCTTTTGGCCAGAAATTCAACGCTGGCGAGTGGGCCAAGGTTCCCGTGGTGTTCACCGGCAGCGATCACCACACCGCGTGGGCCAACAATGTGATGCTCGAACGCGCCGGGATTGATGCGGCGCTGCTCAAGTCATTGCCGGACGCCGAGAAAGACACGATCGGCAAACTCGCCGATGGCAGCCCCAACGGTTTTCTGGTGGACGCCGGCTGGGATCGCGTCGCCTCGAAGATGCCGGTGCCGAGCCCCGCCGACATGTTGAAAGCCGCGCAATCCGCCGTGCGCTACAACAACAGCCTGGGCATCACCGCGTGGATGGACCCCGCCGCCAACGCCGCACCCGGCGAACCCGTGTTCGCGCTCAAGCCCACGGAGAACACCGTCGGCGTGCTGCCGGTGTACAAAGCGCTGGCCGAAAGCGGCGGCATGAGCGCCCACGTCGCCGCACTGCTGGTGGCCAATCCGAAAAGCGTGCCGGCCGATCTCGACACCCTGGACAAGGTCCGCCAGCAATTCCAGGGCATCCCGAACCTGACCTTGCCCGGGGTCAAGATCTTCGCCGACGGCGTGATCGAATACCCGGCGCAGAGCGCGGCGATGATCGATCCGTACAGCAACTCGCACAAACAAGGTGAACTGCTGATCGATCCGAAGCACTTTGGCGAATTGGTCAGTGCCATCGATCAGCGCGGCTGGCTGGTGCACATCCATGCCATCGGCGACCGCGCAGTGCGTGAATCGCTGAACGGCATCGCCCAGGCGCGCAAGGACCGCCAGAGCGGCGTGACCCACTCGATCACCCACCTGCAAATGGTCAACCCGAAAGAATTCGCGCGGTTCAAACCGCTCAACGTCATCGCCTCGATGCAACTGCTGTGGGCCAGCGCCGACGAGTACACCCTGGACATGATCAAGCCGTATGTCAGTGCGCTGGCTTTCCGTTACCAATACCCGGCGCACTCCTTGCTCAAACAGGGCGCGACCATCGCCGGCGCCAGTGACTGGGCGGTGTCTTCTCCCAATCCATGGAACGCCATGGCCCAGGCCATCTCCCGAGAAGGCCCGCTGGGCGTGCTGAACGCCGATGAGCGCATCGATCGCGAAACGATGTTGTATGCCTACACCCTGAACGCTGCGCGCACCATCGGCCTGGAGAAGCAGATCGGTTCGTTGAGCCCCGGCAAGCAAGCCGACTTCATCGTGCTGGACCGCGACGTGTTCAGTGTCGACAACAAAGCCCTGCATGACACCCAGGTGCTGCAAACCTGGTTCGCCGGTCGCGAAGTCTACGCACCGACACTCTAAGAAAAATCATCTGAAACCATTGCCCGCCGCCCCGCGTTTGTCGCCGGGGTTCGGCGCAGCCTTGCCGTAAAAAATCTGCCCATAACAATCACAATAACGGGACGCACCCTATGAAAGCTTTCACTCTGTTCGCCCTCGGTTCCTTGAGCCTTCTTCCCTTGAGCAGTCAGGCGCTGCCCTTGAATGACGATTTCGCCCTACTGGTCGACCTGACCCTGGCCAGCGACTACCGCACCCGTGGCATTTCGCAAACCCAGAATGATCCTGCAGTGCAGGCCGGTTTGACCCTGGCCCACAGCAGCGGCCTGTACCTCGGCGCATGGAGTTCAAACGTCGATTTCGGCGGCGGTCTGAAGACCCGACAGGAAGTCGATTACTACGCCGGTTGGCTCTGGCAAGCGACCGATACGATCAGCCTGGACCTTGGCTATCTCAAATACGCTTACCCCAGGGAAAGTCAGTTTAACCAGGGTGAGACCTACGCAATCCTCAGCGCTTATGGCGTGAAGCTGGCGGCCTACTACTCCGCGGATGCGCCAGGCATCGACAGCAAGCAGAGCTCGCTGTACAGCTACGTGGGCTACGAAACCGAGTTGCCTTACGACACCGGTCTGAAACTGCGATACGGCAACATGGATTTCAAGGACCCGCACCTTTACTCGATGTCAGGCCGGGCCGAAGACTCGTACCGCGAATGGGAGGTCAAACTGTCCCACGAACTGGCCGGTGTGATGCTGGGTTTGAGTTACATCGATACTGACCTGTCGAAAAGCCAGTGCGTCAGTAATTGGGGTTATGGAGACGTCTGCACCGCAACCGTAGTAGCAAGCCTGAGCAAATCCTTCTGACCCCCACAGGATTGCATTGAAGCTTAAATTTCAGGTGCGCTTGAGGATCTGGTCCATCACCCAGTCGGTTTTCAGCGCGTGTTCGGCCATCGCCGGATGCTGCGCTTCGCCCCGGATATGCGCATTCATGCCCAGCACGTGATGCCACTGGATGTGCTCGTGATGCTCGATGTGCAGGCTGAGATTTTCATCCGCCTCAAGTCGCACCGGGTGCTCATCGAACACCGAAAAACTGATCCGGCCCTGGCTGCCGATCAGTTCTACCTGATCTTCGCGGCGGTCGGCGACGAAATTCCAGCAGCCCATGCCCAGGGCCCCCGAAGCAAACCGCCAACTGGCGCTGACGGCGTCTTCGGCGGCATACAAACCGGCTTGCCGCGCGGTAAAACCGGCGACTTCGACGATATCCCCGAGCAAATACTGAAACAGATCGAAGCCATGACTGGCCAGGTCGGCGAAGTAGCCGCCGCCGGCAATCAGCGGGTCGGTGCGCCAATTGTCGGCGCCACCCAGATCGTTCGGTGAAGGCGCCTTGGTCAGCGTCCAGGACAGATGCCGCACCTCGCCGATCCGCCCTTCCTCCAACCACTGCCGCACTTGTTGAAAGCGCGGCAGCGAACGTCGGTAATAGGAAACGAACAGGTGCAGTCCGGCGTCGGCAAAGACCTTTTGCATCTCGCGGCTTTGCCCGGCATTCAGCGACATCGGTTTTTCGACGCAGCAATGTTTGCCGGCTGCGGCGACCTGCAAGCTATAGGCGTGGTGACTGTCGGGTGGCGTGGCGATGTACACCGCGTCCACCTCAGGATCATTGATCAGCGCTTGCGCATCGGTGTAAACCCGGGCGATGCCGTGACGTGCGGCGTAGTCGGTCACCGCGTCCAGCCGCCGCCCCATCACCGCCACCAGTGCCGAACCGGGGGCCTTGTAAAAGGCCGGCCCGCTCTTGCGTTCAGCGACACTGCCACAACCGATCATGCCCCAGCGCACTACGTCCATGTTCTCTCCTTATCCTTAGCCGATGCGCAAGGCGCGCAGGTCCAGGTGACCGTCCTTGAGCGGCGGGCACCAGTAGTAGCCGCCGGTGATCGGGCGGCTGATGCGATACAAACCGTCGGTAATGCCGTCTTCCAGTCCGCTCATGCGCCGCAGTTGGGCTTCGAAGGCGTCGAG
Organism: Pseudomonas sp. PS02303; assembly: GCF_029959925.1. Classification (NCBI taxonomy): domain Bacteria; kingdom Pseudomonadati; phylum Pseudomonadota; class Gammaproteobacteria; order Pseudomonadales; family Pseudomonadaceae; genus Pseudomonas; species Pseudomonas sp. PS02303. The sequence continues at coordinate 12,521 of NZ_JASCOM010000061.1, read as the reverse complement.
GGAAAAACCGAACGCCAGAAACATCAGGCCGGCGCGGTCCCCTTCGATCCACGGCATCGAGCGACGGACCACGAACGCCTCAGGGGCGAAGCTTTCCTGGGCGGTGCGTTTGACGTGGGCGGAAATCGGCGCGTCATCGAGTTCTTCGTTATCGCTCAAGCGACGGCCCATGATGTTGTCTTTTTCCTGGGGCGGCATCGCGTGAAAGCCTTTCAGATCATGCTGCCACTGCTGGATCGCGGCGAAGCTGCCACCGACCAGTCCTTCCGCGCCCTCGCCCAACAGCGCGGCGGCCACGGCGGCTTCGTCGTGCGGGTTCTCGGTGCCGTCTTCGTAGCCGGTCAGATCGTGGCCGGTCATGTGGCGGAAGGTTTCGTTCATCTGCACCAGGCGCAGGGCCGGTGCCAGCGCGGCTTCGATGGCGTTGCTGCGATTGAGCAGTTCACCGCGGTCGACGCCGTGTAGCCAGCACCAGAGCGCGTGTTGGGTCGACGGGTTGTCGACGCCAACGCCGGTCAGCGCCGGAAACGGTCGCAGGCCATCGACCTGTGCGTGCAGCGCCTTGACCAGGGATTCACCGAAGCCGACCACCGCCGATTTTCCGTCCGCCAGTTGCATCAAGTTGTCGAGTGCGGCCGGCAATGCTTCGGCGGATTCGAGGGCGAAGAACATATGGCGGGCTTGAGGCGGAACGGGGGTGGCGAGAATGCCCGGCTGGTAGTAACTCATATGAACTCCTTGAAAAAGAGCACGGAGTTTAACCGGAGCACGAGGGTTTGTGTGGCTTTGCCATCCTTCCCCACACGACGAAATCGCGCTGGGCTCTGATTGCGAAACGCACTGGGGCTTATCGTTAACACCGCCGAGCAGCGCCGGCAAGACGCCGCCCATCAACGCCAAACAAAGGCTAGGCTTTTCAGAGACTCGAATGGCCCACATGGTCGTCCTCTCGTTTGCCCCCCCTCTGGGGGCCAACCAGAGGGGCATCTGGGACCAGGACCGACGGTGCCGGCCATCCCACGATCGAAAACCCTGAACCGCCGAACGATGAGATGAGTCATGACAAGCGAGGCCGAGGTCTGCTAAAACGATTCATCAGTTCATCACCCAATCCAGACGGGGTAGCGACATGACCACAGCACATATCCTTGGCAACCTGTTTCCCGACTCAAGCGACATCCCGGAAAAATACCGCCTCGACGGTCAGACCGAGCAGCGTGAATACCTGGTCGACGGCGAACTGAAAACCTGGTCCGGCCCCCTCGCCCAAGTCCGCAGCCCGGTGTACCTGACCGGCGAAAATGGCGATGAACAAGTGATCCTCGGCAGCACGCCGCTGCTCGATGCGGAAACCGCATTGACCGCGCTCGACGCCGCCGTCCGCGCCTATGACCGGGGCCAGGGTTTGTGGCCGACCATGCGCGTGGCTGAACGCATCCAGCACGTCGAAACGTTTCTGGGCCGCATGCGCGAACAGCGTGAGGCCGTGGTCAAGCTGCTGATGTGGGAGATCGGCAAGAACCTCAAGGACTCGGAAAAAGAGTTCGACCGCACCTGCGATTACATCGTCGACACCATCAATGCCCTCAAGGAACTCGACCGTCGCTCCAGCCGCTTCGAGCTGGAACAGGACACCCTGGGGCAGATTCGCCGCGTACCGATGGGCGTCGCCTTGTGCATGGGGCCTTACAACTACCCGCTGAACGAAACCTTCACCACGCTGATTCCGGCGCTGATCATGGGCAACACTGTGGTGTTCAAACCGGCCAAGCTGGGTGTGCTTTTGATTCGGCCGCTGCTGGAAGCCTTTCGCGACAGTTTCCCGGCCGGGGTGATCAATGTGATCTACGGCAGCGGCCGCGAGACCGTCAGCGCACTGATGGCCAGCGGCAAGATCGATATCTTTGCGTTTATCGGCACCAACAAAGCCGCCAGCGACCTGAAAAAACTCCACCCCAAACCTCACCGCTTGCGCGCGGCACTGGGTCTGGACGCGAAGAACCCGGGCATCGTGTTGCCGGAGGTTGATCTGGACAACGCCGTCAACGAAGCGGTGACCGGCTCACTGTCGTTCAACGGTCAGCGTTGCACCGCCCTGAAAATCCTTTTCGTCCATGAAGACGTGGTCGAGTCGTTCATCGAGAAATTCAACGCCAAACTGGCCACTCTGAAACCGGGTATGCCATGGGAAAGTGGTGTTGCGCTGACGCCGCTGCCGGAAGCGAGCAAGGTCGATTACCTGCACTCGCTGGTCGCGGATGCAGTCAGCAAAGGCGCCACCGTAGTCAATCCAAATGGCGGTGAAGCGCGCGCGTCGTTCTTCTACCCGGCGGTGCTGTTCCCGGTGACGCCGCAGATGCGCGTCTACCAGGAAGAACAATTCGGCCCGGTGGTGCCGATCGTGCCTTACCGGCATCTCGATACGGTGATCGACTACGTCCTGGAATCGGACTTCGGCCAGCAGTTGAGTATCTTCGGCACCAACCCGGTGGCGGTCGGTCGGCTGGTGGACACCTTTGCCAATCAGGTCGGCCGGATCAACCTCAACGCCCAGTGCCAGCGCGGCCCGGACACCTACCCGTTCAACGGCCGCAAGAACTCCGCCGAAGGCACATTGTCGGTGCATGATGCGCTGCGGGTATTTTCGATCAGGACGCTGGTCGCGACCAAGTTCCAGGAAACCAACAAGGAACTCATCAGCGAGATCATCAGCGGACGCAGTTCGAGCTTCCTGACCACCGATTACATCTTCTGAGGACACCGAGCCTGAACACGTTCAGAGCCCATCGACTGCCACCGCTGCTGCGCCGGTTACTGCGTCCGTTGCTGGACCCGTATCGGCGCTATCGCTACGCCAAGCTGATCCACGCGGTCCGCGTGTCGCTCGGCTTGTTGGCATCGATCATGCTGACCACCGGCATCAACCTGCCCCACGGTGAGTGGGCGTCGGTAACGATGCTGGTGGTGATCGGCGGTTTGCAGCACCACGGCAACATCGGCAAAAAAGCCGCCGAGCGCGCCATCGGTACGTTGATCGGCGCCGCTATCGGCCTGCTGCTGGTGGCGCAACAGGCCTGGCTCGGGATGCCTTGGCTGACCTATTTTGTGATGTCGGCGGTGTGCGGGTTTTTCTCGTATCACGCCATCGGCAAGGGCGGTTACACCGCGCTGCTGGCGGGGATCACGGTGTTTATTGTCGCCGGGCATGGCGACAACCTAATCTCCGACGGACTGTGGCGCGCAGTGGACATTCTGATTGGCGTGGCCCTGGCCCTGGCCTTTTCTTTCGCCCTGCCGTCGTATGCGGTTTTTTCCTGGCGCTATAACCTGGCCAGCTCGCTGCGCGATTGTGCGACGATTTATGGACGCATCATTGATGGTCAGTCCGTCTCCGATGACGAACACCTGAAGCTGATGAATCGCCTGAACGCGTCGATGGTGCAATTGCGTTCGCTGATGCCGTCGGTGTCCAAGGAAGTGAAGATTTCCATGACCGAACTCGATGCGATTCAGCGTCATTTGCGAATGTGCGTCAGCACCTTGGAAATCCTTGGTAACACCCGGCCGGACTCCAAGGATCGCGACGCCATGGCGCATCTGCAATCGAGTTTCAAAGCCGAACACCGGCAGATTCGCGTGCAGCTGATCGGCATGGCCCGGGCGCTGAAAACCGGCGCATCGCAGCGACTCAGTCGCCCCATCGATTTGCCGGTTGATTCAAGTCTTGAAACACCGGTCTACAACCCGCTGGACGGCCATCAATTATTGATACGCCAGTTCGCTTCGAACATCGGCGAGATGCGCCAACGACTGGCGAAGACCGCGCCGCGCTGGAACATCTGACGCCCGTTTTATTGTGTGACCGCCCGACGAGACTTCAAGCCCCAGCCCTGCTGCATGCCTGCGGCAGCCAGCAGAATCGCGGCAACACCGACCCACTGCAGCGGTTCGAGGCGATGACCGAAGGCAAACCAGTCAACGAAAATCGCCGCAATCGGGTAAATGAAAGACAACGCCCCGGTCAATGCCGTCGGCAGTTTTTGAATCGCGCCGTACAGCAGCACATACATCACGCCGGTGTGGACGATGCCCAGCGTCACCAGGCTGGCCCAGGCGCTGGGTGCTTGCGGCAACGCTGAAAAGTGCGCAAATGGCGCGAGCAGCAGCACCCCGGTGCTGACCTGGATCAGGGCAATCAAATGCGGTGGCGTGCCGGTCAGGTGTTTGATAATCAGGGCTGCAATCGCATACAGAAACGCCGCCCCCAAGGCCAGACCGATGCCCATCAGGTAATCGTTGCCACCTGCGCCCTGCTCGCCATGAGCGCTGACAATGGCCAGCATCCCGAGAAACGAAATGCCCAGCCAGAACAGTTTTTGCAGGGTGATCTTCTCGCCCAGAAACAACGCCGCCAACCCGACCAGCATGAACGGTTGAACGTTATAAACCGCCGTGCCGATGGCAATTGAGGCACGGGAATAAGAGGCGAATAACAACACCCAGTTGCCGACAATCGCGACCCCGCTGAGCACTGCCAGCAGGAAGATGGTGCGGGTCAGAATGCCCGGACGCAGGAAGCCGAATGCCGCGCAGATCAACAACAGCGTGCCGGCGCCGAACACGCACCGCCAGAACACCACGTCCAGCACGGGCTGCCCGGACACCAGCACGAACCAACCGATGGTCCCGGAAATCAGCATGGCGGTGGTCATTTCGAATGAACCGCGACGTATGTTTTTGTCCATCATCAGACTCCTGTGATTGAGGCCAAATTATGCCAATCCGTCCAAGGGCATCTCCAGCGCAAAAAGCAGGCTAAACTCGGTTTTTGCCTTTTTTATCAAGGCGTATTCAGTCAACGGCCTAACAGGGGATTTGCCATGACCGACGACATCGACCAAGTGCTCATCACCGCATTAATGGAAGATTCACGCCGCTCGCTCAAGGCGCTGGCGCAGATCAGCGGCCTGTCCTCGCCCAGCGTTGCCGAGCGTTTGCGGCGACTCGAAGAGCGTGGCGTGCTTAAAGGTTACACCGTCGAAATCGACCCCAAGTGCTTTGGTTATCAACTCCAGGCCATCGTGCGGATCCGCCCGTTACCGGGCCAGTTGCAGGAAGTCGAACGGCAGATTCAGGCCATCCCGGAATTCACCGAGTGCGACAAAGTCACCGGCGATGACTGCTTCATCGCCCGCTTGCATGTGCGCTCGATGGAGCAACTGGACACCCTGCTCGATCGCCTCAACACCCACGCGGAGACCAACACCGCCATCGTCAAGAAGACCCCGGTCAAACGCCGCTTGCCACCGATGGCGTGAGTGCGGTTTTGATTGGAAACGCGTAAATTGACCGCTTTCCGGCTAAGGATTGGCGGTATGAAAATTCAGGTGGTTTTACTCGCGACGTTGTTGCTCGCCGGCTGCGGCACGGTTCAAACAGTTGTGCGCGGGGATGAAGTGGCTTCGAAGAGTCTCAAGGAGTACAAAAGTTACTGCGGTGCCGTTCCCCGTATCTACAGCGGCGTGACTTACGATTTCTGCATGCTCTATGCTCCCCTGCAAAAAGGACGTGATGCACAGGTGCATGACAGTGCTCCGGCCATTGTCCTTATCGACGCAGTCATTTCCGGCGCCCTCGATACGTTGCTCCTGCCCTATACCATCTACCGCCAGCAGGCCGATGGCAGCATTATCATCACGGAATGAGCCCGAATTCCGGGCGATAAAAAACCCGCCTGAGCGGGTTTTTTACTTAGAGCCTGCGATTAATCATCGCGGCTCATGATGCCGAACAGCTGCAACAAGCTGACGAACAGGTTGTAGATCGATACATACAGGCTGATGGTCGCCATGATGTAGTTACGCTCGCCGCCGTGAATGATGGCGCTGGTCTGGAACAGAATGCAGACCGAGGAGAACAGCACGAAACCTGCGCTGATCGCCAGTTGCAAACCGCTGATCTGGAAGAAGAAGCTCGCCAGCGTCGCACCCAGCAGTACAAAGAAGCCTGCGGTGATGAAACCACCGAGGAAACTCATGTCCTTGCGGGTGATCAGCACGTAAGCCGACAGACCACCGAACACCAGCGCAGTCATCGCGAATGCCGAACTGACAACTTCAGCGCCGCCCTGCATGCCCAGGTAGCGGTTGAGGATCGGGCCAAGCAGAAAACCCATGAAACCGGTCAGGGCAAATGCCGACACCAGGCCCCAGGCCGAGTCACGGAGTTTGTTGGTGAGGAAGAAAAGCCCGTAGAAGCCGATCAGCACCACGAAAATATTCGGGTAGCCGACACGCATCTGCTGAGCAACGAACGCCATCACGCCGCTGAATGCGAGGGTGAGAGCGAGCAAGCCGTATGTGTTGCGCAGGACGCGGCTAACCTCTAGCTGCTCAACCTGCACGCTGTTATTAACTGCGTAATCCTGTTCGCGCATGGCGACACTCCTGTTGGTTTGAAACGTTCAGTCGCAAAGATCATAACAGACGCTCTGTAACAAGCCATGCAGAGAGTTTGACAGTGTGTTTCATTCAGGTATTATGGCGCCCGCAACGCAAACGGAGGTGTGGCCGAGTGGTTTAAGGCAACGGTCTTGAAAACCGTCGACTGTAACAGGTCCATGAGTTCGAATCCCATCGCCTCCGCCATCTTAAGTACGACAAAGCCCTGATTATTCAGGGCTTTGTCGTTTCTAGGGTTTGGGTGGCGGCTCTTCTTTATTGGAGGCGTTACAAAACTATTTGGTAACCGTTACAAAACTTTCCGGTTTTTGCCATCCTGCGGCGTCCTGCCGATCGTTAAACATCCTTCATGTAACGCGATGCTACGCTGTCCTCAAAACAGAGGATTTGCGATGCCCCATTCAGACCTGCTCCCTTCCCTGCTGTACAAGATCAACGAAAACCAACTCGCCCTGGAAGCGGCCATCCTTGAGCTTTCAAACTGGGTTGAGCATCACGGCGGCGGCGAAGCGGCCGACAACGCCCGAGGCGCCCTGGACGCGATCGACCGAAACGAAGAGTTCATCAAGATGACGCTTGCGGTGATGATGACACCGGAGTGACAGCAATCGGCTGAAGCTGACATTGGGATTCTTGCTCCTGGGCGTACTTCATAAGGGCATAGGAATTATCCGGCAACCTTATCTTAGGACTCCTTGATCCACGCCCTGCCTATAAATAGGAATTCGATGGGCGTCCCGTGGTAAATTACGTACGTAGTTTGCTCGAGCAGATAAATGACGAAGCTTTAACAATCATGTTGCGACATGATCCGTTTCGAATTGCCACAGGTCCGGATACAACGACTCGAAGGCCCCAAGATTATCGTGACTTTGCCCAAATTCCGTCCAACGAACCGCTTTAATCCTAGCCAGATAAACCGTACCGTTAATGCAGCCCGCCCGGAAAGAACTGCGGCTCTTGCAGTCGATTTGATGTTGACGTGGGCTGTCGTGGCGAGTGTCGCTTACTGGGCGGTGCTCCTTTTACGTCTCCCTGGAAAAGTTTGGTTCCCGGCATGCTTGGCTTTGGCCGTTGCAGCTTTGATTTCGCTAAGAATGGGAAAAATTGATTGGCGCATCTCTGGATATAGGCGTTGGAGCTTTTTGTTGCTCTCGCTTTGTTTGCTCTCGGCAACAGTCAGCACGTTCGCCAACCGGCCAGACAGCGACGATATGGCCTTTTCGCATCGCGCGATTGTGGCTTCGATCTCACTCGACCAGCCCTTCGCATTGGGCGACACAGCCCACGAGGTGGCTGGCCTTCCGCCGCTGACGCCGTTGCACGTCTTCACGTCCGTCGAAGTGACCACGGCTCTGATGGCACGTATCCTACAAATTCCTCAAATTTTGGCAGTTCATCAAGGCATCGGGACGCTCGTTAACTTCATGCTGCCACTAGTATATTTCCTGTTGCTGCGCTTCTGTAGAGTGCCTATGCCGGCAGCCTTATTAGGAACTCTGGTGGTCTTGATCGCTTTCTTGCTGAGCGGCAACAGCCATCGTGATTGGGGAAACTTCACGGTCTTACGAAGTTGGCAAGGTAAATGCGCTCTCATAGAACTAATGGTCCCTCTAGGGTTGCTGTTCGGCATGCGCTTTGTGCAGTTCGGGCGAAGCTCTGACTTTGTGCGCTTGCATGCCGTGAGCGTGGCTGGCATTGGCCTCAGTGGTACGGCACTATTCTTGATGCCATTCGTGATTGGGGTTGCGAGCGTGGGCGCTTGGCTCGCCCTTGGCATGTCACGAAACTCAGGCAAACGAATGCTCGCAGTAGCTTCCGTCTTGTTGTTGCCGGCGCTGGTGGCAATATTGCCGTGGATCGGCTTGCTCCCGAAGCTTGGAGACATCTCTTTCTATCAGACAGGCGGCTGGCCAATTGCTTATTTGGATAACCTAGCTCTGGTGTTCGACCGACCAAGCATTCTTTTGGATTCGGCTCTGCTAGCTACTGCGATCTTCCTGGGCCGAAGGAACCCGCAAACCCGAGGGCTCTTTGCCTATCTGCTGGTGTGTGTCCTTCTAATAACGTCGCCGGGGGTGCGCGATATTCTCATGCGTATTGTGACCCCGGGCGCCTATTGGCGTCTGGCGTACGCATTTGTGGTGCCGCTCTGGGCCGGGCTAGCGACCGCGGCCCTGTATCGATGGGCTACCATTCCAGGAAGCCGCCGTGTGTGTGCTGGAATCGTCGCCTGTATGCTGATTGCGGGCACAGTGTTGGCGAAGGTGCCAGCACTGAATCGCACGGTTGTCGCCGAGCCGGGCCTTAAGTTCCCACCGCAAGATCTAGCGGCAGCTCAGCAGATCGCGGCAAACACCGCGACGGGGGCTGTAATGCTAGCCGACTCTAGGATTGTGACCATTCTTGGGTTATTGCGCCCCGACATCAGATTTATTGTGACCCGTCCGGTCGAGACTGTGATGATCTTCTCCAACGCCGGTCGCAATGAAGAGGGAGCCTTGCGGGGGGCGGCTGGGATGGCCCTTGTAACTTGCGATTTCTCCAAACTCGGATCCGTTCGAGCGGCTGAGTTGTGGCGGGGCCTAACCGAAGTCGTCGCTGCCGTGCAATGTCCGTCGGAAGTGGTTCGTCATGGACTAGGCTTAACCAATGAATGGCATGAAGCGGTGTTTGGGAGTTACCGTCAATGGACTCGCTAAAACTCTATTCGCGTTGCCGTTCTTCTGATTTTTGGTTGCGTTGTAGCGCCGCGCCGAGTTCCCCGACGGTTTTGCGTTCGGCGGCCCGGAGCTCCTAACCTTGCGCTCCACAGGACGGCCTGTGTTCCGACGTTGAACGTCCGCTTTACCAAGGCCTGACTGGCCGGATTGGGTTGTTTGACGACGGAGCCAGCACAACGATTTTTTGTAATAGAGACCACTGCATAGCGCATGTTTGGTCAGCGCTAACTGCAAACCGATGGTTCTATTTAGATAATTTGAAAGTCTGCTTTTGGTCGTGGGCCGCCTTCCGCGAAGTGCAGTTCTGAGTCGATAACTGCCCCTCACCGGGTAGACGCGAGATTTAATTATGAGGGCATCACAGGGAGATAGGGGGTTTAGCCCGTATCCGGATGCCGCCAAACTTTCTAATCCCCACATGCCCCGTCCACCCTCGAAAGATTGGCCCAAGAATTGTCCCTGCCATCCCCTGCGTTCTGCCGACCAAACACAATCCCTATTTCGCAAGACCGACATAAGCCTGCTCACAGGTCACTCCCCTAGCTCTGGCTTGGTCAGCAACTTCAGCCAGTTCTCCCGCTCGCTTGTCAGAGCGCTTGAACACGTCGGCAAGCACAGCGGCGGCGCGGGTAGCTGCCTTGCTTGCGGCGGCAGTGCAGGAATTGCCGCTGGCTTCACTGGCTGCGAGTCGAGCGGCAAGGTTGTCGGCTGCCCCGCGCAGGCTGTCAGCAGAAGAGCGAGCGGTAGCAGCATCAGCCGTCGCTTGATCGATGAAGCGTTGCCCATCTTGAATCGCCTTGTTGATTGATTGCTGGTAGGCCTGCTCCCGCTCCCGGGCGGCGGCCTCGTTTTCGGCCTGGGCCTGGGCGTCGCGGGTGTCTCGATCATTCCAGGCCGACTGCCACTCGGCGTCCTTCACCGATAGCCCGTGGAGATACGAGCCGAACAGCGCGCCGGCAACCAGAGCAACTGCTGCTATATAAGGAAGGATTCGTAGCAGCAGGCTCATGCCAGCACCGCCGTAGCCTTCTCCCACAGCTTTAGCCTGTCAGCCTGCCCGTTGAGCCCGCCATTGATTCGCCGGGTGATCTTTTCGAAGTCGCCGGCATCGGCCAGAGTGTTCAGCCCTTTGGTCGCCCAAAACCAGGCAGCAGACAGGCACGCGTACTGCGGCAGCTCCAGCAGCTCAGGCTGATTAATCAGATCGATGCCCAGGGCTTCGCCGCACGCGGCGTAATTCGCCCGGCCAGTGATCTGGATCAGGCCGCGACCGCAGTACTTCCGGCCATCGCCCGGCACGGTATTGCCCAGGTCTTCGCGCCCCTCGTATCCGCGCTGAGCAGCGGTCGGTCCCCAGATCTCACGCACGTAACGCAGCTGACCAGACTCATGGCCAATCTGCGCAATGAACGCGGCGGCGCGCTTGGCGCCGACGATCTGGTAATGCTGCATGGCGGTATTCAGGGCGGAAACAAAAACGCCCGCTTGGGCGCGGGCGTTCGGAAGGATCTGCAGCAACTGCTGCTGGGTAATCGTAAGCGTCCGCCCAACACGCCTTGCGTGATGATCAGCTTCCCTAGGGAAGCAAGAAGTCTACCTCGTAGATACCCCGTGCCGCGCGGATGGTCACAGGGGGTGTAACAGGCCTTACATAACTCAACTCCCATGCAAGCCAGTCATCTTCAAAATAACTTGCGTTTCTACAGAGAGTCGATCTGCGCTTGAAGTCGGATTGCCGACATTTCAAATGCTGTTTTTTCTAAGCTGACTGTTCCCAGAGGGTGTGGCGGGACAAGCCAAAATAGGTAGGTGATCCACTTCGAGTATGTTTCCCCAATTGCCGCGCGCAACTGGGGGTGCCTGCGCATTTCCTGATCCACGCTAGCGTTTCCTGACTCCATTTTGTCCTCAATGCATATTTTGGGGGCTTCAATGATTTTGGATTTGGAAAGCGCGACTTCGTAGCTGTTTGCTCCGTGCTTCTGCAATGCAGTATCAGCATTTGCTAGCGCTGTGGCCCCTATGATTTCGCATTCATATGCCCAGTTTTTTAGTGACGAAACAAACGTCGTCGTTTCTGAAGCGTAGGCCGGAGCAGACAAAGCGAGCAGCACGAGAGCGCTGAAAATTTTCAAGTGGATCCCTCCCTAAATAGAGCGCGAACTTTACCATTTGCGACGCATGGCGTAAGCGAACGGCGCCCCCACCTTGCGTGATTACGCCGGCTGCCACTTATGCGGCAGCAACTCGTCAATCTGACTCATCTTCTGCGTCGGCAGCCGCGCCAGCACGTCTTTCAAATAAGCATACGGATCGTGACCGTTGAGCCGTGCCGACTGGATCAAACTCATGATCGCCGCCGCACGTTTACCGCTACGTAACGAGCCAGCGAACAGCCAGTTCGAGCGCCCAAGAGCCCACGGCCGGATTTGATTCTCGCACCAGTTGTTATCGATGGGCACAGCACCGTCATTGAGATAGCGCGTCAGCGCTATCCAGCGTTTGATGCTGTAATCCAAGGCCTTGGCAATGGCCGAGCCCTCAGGCACAAGCTGCCGCTGGGAGATCATCCAGGTATGAAGTGCGTCGATGATCGGCGCTGCTTTTTCCTGCCGTATTCGCTGCCGGACACCCGATTCCAGCTCCCGTGTCTCTCGTTCAACTTCATACAAGGCCGCGATGTAGTGCAGCGCTTTTTCGGCGATCTGGCTCTTGTTGGTCGCGTGCAGGTCGAAGAACTTTCGGCGTGCATGGGCCATGCAGCCGATTTCTGTAACGCCCAGTTCAAAGCCTGCCTTGTAGCCAGCGAAGTCATCGCAGACAAGCTTCCCGTTCCAGTGGCCGAGGAAATTTCGAGCATGTTCGCCGGCACGGCTCGGGCTGAAGTCGTAAACGACCGCCGTCAGGTCGGAGAACTGACTGGTGGCATAGGCCCAAACGTAAGCGCGATGAGTTTTTTTCGCGCCAGGCGTCAGCATTTGTACCGGCGTCTCGTCGGCGTGAACGACGCCGTGCGTCAGCACGGCTTCGCGCAGCGCATCAACCAGCGGCTGTAATTGCACGCCGCAGTTGCCCACCCACTGCGCCAAGGTCGAACGGGCGATGGGCAGTCCCGCGCGGCCGAAGATTTTCTCTTGGCGATACAGCGGCAGATGGTCGGCTGTTGCCGCTGACCGAAAACTGACCCAGTAGAGGCTGTTCTGCCGACTGAAAACTGACCCAGGTGTTCAACTGCTTCTGCTCACTTTTTGAGCAGGAGAACACAGGGTGATCAGCATGGAAATGTTGGGGAAAATCCGGCGGATGTACTTCCGCGACAAGCTCTCGCTGCATCAGA
>NZ_JASCOM010000060.1:0-28535 GCF_029959925.1 Pseudomonas sp. PS02303 | reverse complement strand
TAACTGCAAAAACCGAGAAAGCGATGCTGAGAAGGATTTGGCGTTTCATGATGGTGTGCTCCGGGGTGTAGTTGTTTGGTATGGAGGCGATGTTACGCCCCGGAGTTTTTAAGAGAACTTCATTGAGTTGATGGTGACTATCGATGGCAGCAATGGATGCGCCTCACGCCCGTGCCGTCCGCGCAAGCCACCGGACTTATTGCCCGTTTTGCTGGGCAAGTCGGGCACCATCGGGCGGGATCTGGGCTGAGGGTTGGAGCGGCTGCGGGGCTGAGGTTGTTTGCTCATGATTCGGCTCCAGACGTGTCGGCATTTCGCGAAGTAATCCCCGATTAAAGCTGCCGCCTGAACATCGCGATGAAATTCGTGCGATTTCGCACATGCCTCGGTTTTCTGATCTGGCGCAAAGTATCTACCGTCCCTGAGCGTAGTGTTGGCAATAACGTTTCGTAGACACGCCGGAAATTGGTGCTCACATCCTTTACGTTTTTCAGTGTGTTTTGAGATGTCTTTGCCTTTTTCATACTTTCAAGGGTGTCCCATGAAAACCTCATATTTCGTAGCAACGACAATCCTCGCCGCAGGCTTGTCCGCCATTGCATCTCCCGCGAATTCGCAGACACTCGAAAAAGTTTCCGACAGTAACAAAATCACCGTGTCTTACCGGGAGGCGTCGGTACCTTTCAGCTACTTGATCAGTCCTGCCGAAGCCGTAGGTTTCTCAGTCGATTTAACCGATGCCATCGTTGATGATGTGCGCAGGAAGCTCAACAAGCCGAACCTGGAAGTGGCTCACATTCCGGTGTCTTCGCAAACCCGCATTCCGTTGCTGGTCAATGGCACATACGATCTGGAGTGCGGATCCACCACCAACAACGCTGCCCGTGGCAAGGATGTGGCTTTTGCAATTAGCCATTTCTACACGGGCACGCGCCTGTTGACCAAGAAGACCTCCGGCATAAAGAACTACGCCGATCTCGCAAAAAAGACCGTCGCCAGTACCGTCGGCAGCACGAACGAGAAGGTCCTCCGCCAATACAGTGCCGACAACAATCTAGACGTACAGGTCGTCTTGGGCAAAGACTATGACGACTCCATGGAGCTGGTTGAAAATGATCGTGCCGTGGCGTTTGCCATGGACGATATCCTGCTGTTTGGCCTCATGGCGAACTCGAAAAATCCTGATTCGCTCGAAGTCGTGGGTGATGCGCTGCAAGTCGAACCCTACGGCTGCATGCTTCGCAAAGATGATCCTGAATTCAAGCAATTGGTCGATGGCACCATAACCCGCCTGATGGAGTCGGGCGAATTCGAAAGGCTATACACCAAGTGGTTTCAATCACCGATTCCTCCAAAAGGAATGAACCTGAACATGCCGATGAGCGAACAACTCAAAGCCAATCTCAAGGCGCGCAGTGACAAGCCAGCGCTGTAAAGCTTGACGTACTTTGCTCGACTTCAGCGTCGCGCAGACAGTTGTTGCGGCGCCAAAAACGCATCGTGGAAGTAATTACGAAACGCCTGCATGGCCGGGCTGAATTCGCGCTCGCGATGCCACGCCAGACCAACGCTCATGGGCGTCACTTTATCGGTGACGGTGAGGGTCTCGATGCGTTTTCCTTCCAGTGACCAAGGGCGGTGCACCAGGTCCGAAAGGATCGCCACGCCGCTGCCATTGGCGACCATGCTGCGCACCGCTTCCACTGAACTGGTGCGCACCCGCACGTTCGGCTGTTGGTGCGCGTGTTCCCAGTAGCGCATGGCGCTTTGTTCGGCTTCGTCGACGGTCAGCAGGATGTAGGGTTCTTTCGCCACGTCGGCGAGGCTGACCGCCGAACGTTCGCACAGTGGATGGTGGCTGGGCAGCCAAAGCCGTCGTTCGGAGTTGAAGAGGATTTCCGAGACGATGTCCGGGTGAGTGAGGTTCGCGGTGAGCACCACGGCCATGTCGAATCGACCCTCCAGCAGGCCTTCTTCGATGGCCGTCCGTTCCTGTTCGTGGACTTCGATGGCCACGTCAGGATGCCAGTGTTCCAGGCGTTGCAGGTGGTGCGGCAGGAAGTAGCCGATCACCGTGTAACTTGCTGCCAGACGCAGCACGCCACTGGCGCGAATGTCCGGCAACGGACTGTTCATCGCATCATCGACACTGCGCAAAATCACATACGCGCGATTCAGAAAGTGCCGCCCGGCATCGGTCAGGCTCATGCCCTGGGCCGAGCGCTGGAACAACAGCGCACCCAGCATACCCTCCAGTTCCTTGATCGCCGTGGTCACCGCCGACTGGGAAATATTCAAATGGATCGCGGCCTGGGAAATTTGCCCGATCTCGGCGGTGGCGACGAAATAGCGGACCTGGCGCAGGGTCAGTGACATGGGCACTCCGGATGACGAGGTATCTGTTTTTCAGAAGATACCCTATCTGTTAATAGATCTTCCCAAGGGGTACGGAGGAATCTAACTTGGCCTGCATGAAGTCACAAGTGTCAGGAGCAAGCGTCATGCAAGCAGTAGATTTCAATTCGGACATGGGCGAAGGCTTCGGCCCATGGACCATCGGCGATGGCGTCGACAACGAACTGATG
Organism: Pseudomonas sp. PS02303; assembly: GCF_029959925.1. Lineage (NCBI taxonomy): Bacteria > Pseudomonadati > Pseudomonadota > Gammaproteobacteria > Pseudomonadales > Pseudomonadaceae > Pseudomonas > Pseudomonas sp. PS02303. The sequence continues at coordinate 25,950 of NZ_JASCOM010000060.1, read as the reverse complement.
GGCTTCATCAGTTCAGCCAATATCGCCACCGGTTTTCATGCCGGCGACCCCGGCACCATGCGCCGCACCATCGAGCAGGCCAAGCGCCTGGGCGTGGCCATCGGCGCGCACCCGGGGTTCCGCGACCTGGTTGGATTTGGCCGCCGGCACATCAATGCACCGGCCCAGGAGCTGGTCGACGACATGCTCTACCAGTTGGGCGCCCTGCGTGAACTCGCCCGGGTTCAAGGCTTAGCCCTGCAACACATCAAGCCCCATGGCGCGCTCTACATGCACCTGGCCCGGGACGAACAGGCCGCCCGTCTGCTGGTGGAAAACCTCCAGCGCCTGGAGCCTGAGTTGCTGCTGTATTGCATGCCCGACTCGGTGATCTGGCGGGTCGCCAAGGAGCTTGGCCAACCGGTAATCCGCGAGTTCTACGCCGACCGCGAATACGACCTCACGGGCTCCATCGTCTTCACCCGCAACATACGAGCCTACGATCCGGCGCAAGTGGCCGCGCGAGTACTGCGTGCCTGTCAGCAAGGCGTGGTGCGCACGGTCGAGGGTGAAGACCTGGCGATCGAATTCGATTCGATCTGTTTACACAGCGACACCCCTGGCGCCCTGGCGTTGGTCGAAGCCACGCGCAGTGCCCTCGACAGCGCCGGGATCGAGGTTCGTGCACCGCGCTAAATCAGGACGAGACACCTGGCACACAGATGCCAGGGCTTGCACACCGATTCATTTTTGCCTGCCTTTCTACAACTATTCCAAGAGGAACAGACATGGCCGAACACACTGTAATCACCCCGTTGCCCGGGACCTTCTACCGCAAAGCGACTCCTGAATCGGCGAACTTCGTCGAGGTGGGCGCGCAGGTCAGTGCCGACACGGTGATTGGCCTGATCGAGGTCATGAAGCAGTTTTCCGAACTGACCGCCGGAAAGGCCGGTCGCCTCAGCGCATTCCTGGTAGAAGACGGCGATCCGGTGGAACCGGGTCAGGTCGTCGCAACACTCGACGACGAGTGAGGGCGCGATCATGACTCAAGGTATTCGTAAATTATTGATTGCCAACCGTGGCGAGATCGCCGTGCGGATTATCCACGCCGCCAAAGCGTTGGGGATCCCCACCGTTGCGGCATGCAGCGAGGCAGACGTCGATTCCCAGGCCGCGCGCATGGCCGATGAAGTCCACGTCCTTGGCCCGGCCCGTGCGGATAAAAGTTACCTGAACGTCGAAGCGTTGCTCGGTGCCTTGAAAACCACCGGCGCCAATGCAGTACACCCCGGTTATGGTTTTCTCTCGGAGAACGCCGATTTTGCCGAAGCGGTCCTTGCCGCCGGCGCCATTTTCGTCGGCCCGAGCCCGGACACGATCCGGCGCATGGGCGACAAAGCCGAGGCCCGGCGCACTGCGCAAGCCGCCGGCGTACCGGTGGTGCCGGGTTCCCCCGGTGAATTGTTCGACGTCGAATCGGCGCTTAAGGCCGCCGAAGCCGTGGGCTTCCCTCTGTTGATCAAAGCCTCGGCCGGTGGGGGCGGGCGCGGCATTCGCCTGGCGGAAAACGCCCAGCAACTGACAGAAGAGTTTCCCCGCTCACAGCGTGAAGCCCAGGCCGCGTTTGGCAATGGCGCGGTTTACCTGGAGCGGTTTATCAGCAAGGCCCGGCACATTGAAGTGCAGGTCTTGGGCGACGGTCAGCACGCCGTGCATTTGTTTGAGCGGGAATGTTCCCTGCAACGTCGCAGGCAGAAAATCTTTGAAGAAGCGCCGTCACCGGCCCTCAGTCAGCAGCAACGGGAAACCCTCTGCGCCAGCGCCGTGCGCCTGACCGAATCCCTCGGCTACAAGGGCGCCGGGACGCTGGAGTATCTGTATGACGACGCCACCGGCGAGTTTTTCTTTATCGAGATGAATACGCGGATTCAGGTTGAGCACCCGGTCAGCGAATTAATCACCGGCATCGATCTGGTCCAGGCCATGTTGCGCATTGCCGGGGGTGAACCGCTGGGCTTCAAGCAGAGTGATATCCAGCTCAACGGCGCCGCCCTGCAAATGCGCCTGAACGCTGAAGACCCGGCGCGGGATTTCTTTCCCAGCCCGGGGCTGGTCGAGGAACTGATCTGGCCGCAGGGTGAGGGCATTCGCGTCGATACTCATCTGTATCAAGGCTACCGTGTGCCGCCGTACTATGACTCGCTGCTGGCCAAGCTGATCGTGCATGGCGCTGATCGCGCCGAAGCCCTGGCCCGTGCGCGGGTTGCGGTAAGGCGAACCACGCTCACTGGCATGGCCAGCACCTTGTCCCTGCACGGCGTACTGCTGGAGCAACCGTGGCTGCACAGCGCCGACTTTCACACCGGCACCCTGGAAACCTGGCTGGCCGAGCGCCGTTTCGGAGGTGAAGTATGAGCACTCCCATCCGCTACAGCTTTGGCGCCGATGAGCACCTGTTCGCCGAAGTCAGCGACAGCATGTCCCTGGACGCGTTCTTCAAGGGCCTGGCCGTCACTCGCGCGGTGGAACGGCTGGCACTGGATGGCGTGCTCGATATCTGCCTGGCCAACGCGTCATTCCAGATCCGTTTTGACCCGGATCGCATCGCCCCTCATACCTTGCTCGAAGCGGTAAAGATCGCCGAAGTCGGGGCCGTCGCCGAACGCACGTTGCAGACGCGGATCATCGAGATTCCGGTGCTGTACAACGACCCCTGGACCCACGAAACCCTGATGCGCTTTCGCGACCGGCATCAGGACCCGAGCGCCACGGACCTGGAATACGCCGCACGGATCAACGGCCTGGCGGACGTCGAGGCGTTTATCGCCGCCCACAGTGGTGCGCCGTGGTTTGTCTCGATGGTCGGCTTCGTCGCCGGGCTGCCGTTCATGTTCCAGATGGTCGAGCGCGAGCGGCAGTTGCAGGTGCCCAAATACCTGCGCCCGCGTACCGACACGCCAAAACTGACCTTGGGTCATGGCGGTTGCTTTGGCTGCATCTACTCGGTGCGCGGTGCCGGTGGATATCAGATGTTTGGCGTCACGCCGGCACCGATCTACGACCCACAGCAGAACCTGGCGTACCTGAAAGAGCACATGGTGTTTTTCCGCCCCGGTGACATCGTGCAGTTCAAACCGATGGACCGTGAGGCGTATGACCACGCGGTGGCCGAAGTGGAAGCCGGTTGCTTCGATCTGCGGATCCGGCCGGTGGAGTTTTCGCTGGATGCGTTTCTGGCCGATCCCGTTGGCTATCCCAAGTCGCTGCAGGAGGTGTTGGCATGATCAAGGTACTCAAACCCGGTCTCGCCACGTCGGTACAGGACCTGGGACGCGAAGGGTATTACCACTTGGGCATTCCGCCCTCCGGCGCGCTTGATCCGTACGCCTTGAGTGCGGCCAATCAACTGGTCGGTAACCCGGCGGGGGCGGCAGCACTGGAATGCACGTTGCTGGGGCCGGAGCTGGAGTTTCAACAAGACGCGCTGGTGGCTGTGTCCGGCGCGCACATGACCCCACGGGTCGATGGCGTGGAAATGCACCACGACACGGCGTTTGCGGTGAAGGCCGGGCAAGTGCTGCGCTTTGACTTTCCCAAAGCTGGCGCCCGCGCTTACGTGGCGGTGGCCGGCGGCATCGATGTGCCGATCGTGCTCGGCAGTCGTTCCACTTATGCGCTGGGTGCGCTCGGTGGTTTTCAGGGGCGCAGGCTGGTGGCGGGTGATGAATTGCCCGTCGGTATCGCCAGCGGAAAGAGCCGCGCCGGGGCCAGTTTGCCCATGGCGTTGCGCCAGTCCTTGGGGGGCGAAATCACTCTGCGGGTGGTGCCGGGGCTTTACTACCACCGCTTGAGCGAATCCGCCGCGCATAGTTTCTTTGCCGAACCCTGGACGGTGGGCTCGGAAGCAGACCGCATCGGCTACCGCTTCAAGGGCGGCAGCGCGCTGAGCTTTGAGCCCCGCGAGCAGCCGTTCGGCGCCGGTTCTGATCCGTCGAACATCGTCGACAGTTGCTACCCCATTGGCTCGATCCAGGTCCCGGCCGGGCTCGAACCGATCGTGTTGCATCGCGACGCCGTGTCCGGCGGAGGCTACGCGATGATCGGCACGGTGATCAGCGCCGACCTCGACTTGATCGGCCAGATGCAACCGAACCAGAAGGCCCGCTTTGTCGCGGTGACCCTCGAAGAGGCGCTGGAAGCGCGACGTTCCTATAAGAAAAAACTCAGCTGCCTGAGCAAGCTGTTCCCTTCCTGATTCTGCCCGCCGCATTGCGCGGGTAATGCCAAACGGTAAGCCAACGCCGCACTTCGGTGCGGTGGCGGCTGCCCGCGCTTCAACCTTTGACTGGTTTTGGAGTTCACGCATATGGCTGCTTTATCGCAATCGAGTCAAACCGGGCAAGACCCGGCCAATCAACCCGTTCCAGCCGAAGCGCGCATGGGGCGATTGTCCCTGACCATGGCCTGGTGGGCGGTGTGCAGTGCGATGTTTTACATCGTGGTCGGCGCATCACTGGCGTTGTCGTATGGAGCCCGCAACGCACTGATCGGCATGGTTCTGTCGGTGATCAGCTATGGGCTGGTCAATAGCGTGCTCAGCCGCTTTGCGATCCGCAGCGGCTTGTCGGTGGCGTTGTTTTCACGGTTGCTGTTCGGCAGTACCGGGGCGTGCCTGGCAACGTTGATCTTCTTTTCCACGGCGATCTACTACGCGGTATTCGAAGGCTCGGTAATCGCCGTGGCGCTCAATCACCTGTATCCGGAGCTGGTTTATCCGCTGGCCGCATTGGCGGTGGTGCTCTACAGCGTGCCAATGATTCTGGGCAGCGTGCAGCATTGGCTGGACAAGCTCAACGGCGTGTTGTTGCCGGTGTATCTGGGCGGTTTGCTGGTGGCGGTCGGGCTCTCGATCAGTCGATATGGCTACCAGCCGCAATGGCTGGATTTCGGCCCGGCAACACCCAGCGCCTTCGGCTGGTGGGACTGCTTTGTCGCTTACATGGGGGTCTGGGTGCTGATGCTGTTCACCTTCGACTACGCGCGTTTCGGCAAGCCTGAAGACGCCGAGTATCACGGGCGCTGGAACTTCGGCATGCCGTTCTACGCGGTGACCTTCCTGCTCAATGGCGCGGCGGGCATCTATCTGGTCAGCAGTATTCCCCACGAAGGTGCGCTGAACGAAGTCTCTGTGGTGATGGCGATTCTGCAATTGATGGGCTTGTGGGGCTTGTTGTTTGTCTGGGCCACGCAAACCCGGATCAACACCGCCAATTACTACCTGGCGACACTGAACATGCAGGCGTTCTTCGGGCGTTTTGGCCTGCGCGGTTCGTACTTGATGTGGGCATTGGTAGTGGGGGTGATCGTCTACGGCTTGATGCTCGCGGACGTGTTTGCCTACCTCCTCAAAGCGTTGGCCTATCAGGGGATCTTCGTGGTGGCCTGGGTCGGCGTGGCGTTGGCGCAGATACACTACGGGCGCAATGAAATGGCGGTACTCGAACGGGTGCCCGCGTTCAATTCCGTGGGTTTGACGGCGTGGTTTGGTGCCACCGCTTTGGGGCTTGCGTTGATGTTTTTCGGCGGTGGCCTGAGCAGTTTTTCCGCACCCTCTACGGTGATCGTTGCATTTGCGTTGCAGTCGGGCTTATCCCATCGGCACCGGTTAGTGTTGGCTGAGTAGGATTTTTCAGTCACTCGTTGTGTGCCTGCCTGCTCTAGCACGTTAGAGCAGGCATCGGACGCTCATGACGAATCCGCTGATGAATGGTCCAGGGCTGCTGATGGCACAACCGTTATGGTTTCACTGCGTGGCTTTCTTCAACATGAGGAGCGTCCGCTGGGTTCTTCTGCGGAACGACAAAGTTCACCACCGTACTGGTCAAAATCTTATGACTCGGATCAGCCACTTCAAGTAGAACCTTGTGAGCGCCCGGCGTCAGCCCAACCAAAATAATCGGGTCTTCACTGGTGTGCGCCCAAGTACCTTTCCAGTCGTCGACGGTCACGTGAAGGTGGCCGAGCCGTGGTGATACTTCGACAGCCGTTTTGCCAAATACCGGCATGATCCGGGCGTGCTCGGTTCGATACTGAATAATGACAACCCCGCGGGCCAGCGGCGCGGCGAGCGGCGGGTAGGCAATGAGTTTTGGTCCTGCCTCAGACTCCAGTGGGAGTATGGCCGGTGGCTGATCGGTGTCTGCTACCCCTTGACCCCACGCGGCTACGCAAAGGAAGGCACCCAACGCAAAGGTAGATAGATTTCTGAGAGCAAGGGACATGGTGTTTTTCTCCCGCGTGATCTCATCCAAGGCTAGATCAAACCGGGCAGTTGTCTATGCCCAAGCTGCCTCTCTCTGCAAAACAGCCGAGTGGGGAAGGGCAGAAAACGGGTGTTGAATACGAGCCTTTTAATGACGGTGATCGGCTAAAAACAGCCAGTAAATGGAGCGACGCAAAATGACAGCTAAGCTTCCTTCTACTGTCGGGCTTATTAAGCAGACCGGGTTTTGCGGCCATGCCGTGTCGCCGCCTTCAGCGGTCACCACGTCGTTACAACAGCCAGCCCGATCTTGAGCGTCAGCCCTTCACAACAGCCTCGGAGGGGAGCCAATGAAACGTATCGTCATGCTTATCGCGATCTCTTTGCTGACCACTGCTTGTCAGAGCACACATGATAATGGCGTCACCCGACTAGACAATTGTGTCTGCTATAAATCGACCGAGGCACAACATTTGCCAGCATCGCAAATGGCATGGACAGACCCCGAAACGTTGCAGGAGCAATTCTCACATTGCATTTGCCGGGCCTTGGTTGACCTGAAGAAGGTCGATGATCCCGGCAAATTTTTCGTACCCGGAACCGAAATAAGAACGGAACTGAAATAAAACATGATCGGGGTTGTGAGCCATCCGTACGCTTTGGTGTTTGCGATCACTCGCTCGGGGTGGTGCAGCGTGCGAAACAGACCAGAACCGTCTGGGCTCAACGTCCATATTCAACGTAAGGGCCCAAGTAGAAAGCTTGCGTATCCCAATTGATTCGATAAATCACTTCTTTGCCTGGCTTGATCCTGGCCGCGACCGTTTTGATCGCGGCACCCGAACATAATCCAGACTCGGCGAGCCCGGCACCGAGATTCACTTCACCGGCAGGCAAAACGAAAGATGCCTTTTGACCGGGGCCTATCTTGGCTGCGCGCTGACCATCGATGTAGAACATGGCGTCACATCCCGCACCGACAAACCCGTCATCACGGACAATAGTCAGGCGTCCAGGCTCTTTCGTGCCCTGGCTTTTGAACGCGTACATCTTGTCGGCCGGCACTGGCCTGGCTTCAGAAACCGGCAGGGGTGAGGTTGCGCACCCGCCCAAAGCCAGCAAGAGCGCCCCCGTTGCGATACTCCTTCGCATCGTTTTTCCTCCCGAAAAGGGCGAATGCATCAGGCGCCATTCTGTATTGCTTGATGACGCCATTCGCCAAAAACGCTTTAAATGGATTTGTTACCTTTTACTAAACCTTGCTCTTGGCGTCTGTGTTTTTTCGGGCCTTCACCAGCAGGTTAAAGGCGTCAGTATCAAGTGGCCGACTTAGAAAGAAACCTTGGCCTTCATCGCACGACACTGCTTTGAGCAAATCCAACTGTTCGGCAGTTTCAATCCCTTCCGCCGTAACGGTGAGTGATAACGCGCGGCCCAAGCCCACAATCGCCTGGATGATGGACTCATCATCACTTTCGACCAGTTTGTTTAGAAAGCTCCGGTCTATCTTCAGGCCATCGAAGGGGAACGTGCGCAAATAACTCAGTGAAGAATACCCCGTGCCAAAGTCGTCCATGCATATGCGCACGCCCAGGCGCTTCAATGTACGCATCAGCTCTAGTGCGCCGGGGGCATCTTCGAGCATGACGTTTTCAGTAATCTCCAACTCTACCCGGGTAGGCGCGATTCCTGAGTCGTGAAGTGCTTTCTGCACACGCTCCACCAAATTGCCTCGCTTGAATTCGCTAGGTGAAAGGTTGACGGATACAAACAAATGTTCCGGCCACCGTGCGGCGCAACGGCAGGCGGTGTCGATGACCCAGTCACTCAAGGAAAGAATCAGGCCGGATTCTTCAGCGATGGGGATGAACGTATCGGGAGGTATTAACCCGCGCTCAGGATGTTGCCACCGTATCAACGCTTCAGCACCGACCATCTGCCCGTCTGAGATACGGTAGCGCGGTTGGAAGTGGAGTCGAAGTTCTCCATTCTTTATTGCAAAGCGCAGATCACTTTCCAGACGACGTCGCTCAATAATCCTGGCGTTCATATCCCCCGCATAGAAACGCCAGGTATTACGACCTCCAGCCTTGGCTTCATACAACGCAATATCCGCATAACGTAGCAGCTCAGTCGCCTCGCTAGCGTCATTTGGCGCCATCGCGATACCAATACTGGCACTGACAAATACCTCTTGCTCATTGATTTGAATCGGCTGCTCGATGGACTCGATCAAACGGCGACAAAGCGCCTCGACTTCCTCCTGGGAACTGACATCGGTGAGTATCAGTACAAACTCGTCCCCCCCAATCCGAGCGACAAGATCACCGTGGCGAACACAGTCTGCCAAGCGGCTCGACACCTGGTTAAGCACCAGGTCACCTGCGGCATGTCCTAACAGATCATTCACTGGTTTGAATCGATCAAGGTCCAGACTGAGCATGACCAAGGGTTGTTCTAGTGTCGGCAACGCTTTGAGTTTGCCATCAAGAAACTCCTGTAGTCGCGTCCTGTTGGGAAGGCCGGTCAGGGCATCATGTTGTGAGAGGAATTCGATTCGTCGACGGGCTTCAACTTCCTCCGTGACGTCGGTTGCTGTCCCCCGGAATCCTCCTCCTGCCATGACTCGCGCCGAAAGGCGGGTGATTCGCTCTTGGCCATTTGTATCCACGTAGCGGCACTGAACACTGATATCCGGACGACGGTTCGGAATACTGAGCCACTTAGATAAAGTGCCTAATTCAGTGCGCAGCAGATCATCCATCGCCGCACCAATCCATGCAGTCCTGGAAAAGCCCGTGATATCTTCAAATCGCTCGGATAGATAGGTGAAGCGCCAACCGGCGTCCATCTCCCATACCCAATCCGAACTGGCCTCAACAACATCACGAAAGCGCGCCTCACTGGTGGCAAGGTCGGTCTGACTGCTTTGCAGCGATGCATAGCTGGCGTCAAGCGCCTGCGCAGCGGCCGTCGTACGACGCAAGATCACCCAAGTCATCAGGCACACCAGCAGCGCAGCGAGTCCCACCAAGGGCAACCCCAGCGCCAATAATTGCAGCCCTGGTTTGTGCGGACTCCATTGCAGGACGCCTGCTGTACCGGCCTCGCCCAGGGGATAGGCAGACACCAAGGGAATTTCGTCGGGAGCGGCCGTGTGCAGGCCATCTACCCCGAAATCCCGGCCTATTGTTGCGAGCTTGGCGCTGTCCAACATGTCAACGAATATCAACACCGACGCCGATCTATCATCCGCTATGACCGTTGGATCGGTTCCGGGCGTAATCGCAGCAGCAGCGACGAGGGCAGGTATCCCTCCCACATTGATGAACGTAGTCGTCGGCGTTTCGGTTTCCGCTCCCTCACGTGCTTGATCGAGAATCGCATCAACAGACTGTTCGAGCCATTGTTCGACTTCAACTGACACCCTCTGACCCTTGACCAAGGAATAAACGGTACGATTGACATCGTTGACTACAAACACTCCCCGAAACCCAAACTCTGTATAAAGTGTCGTCCCGAGATTTTGCCGTACGTACGCCCAGTCCACGTCTACCTGAGTATGCAAGTGCTTGTAAGCATCGCCCCAAAAGGCGTAATCCTTGACGGTCGAGCGCAGCGATTTTTCCAACGATTCCACGGCTTTCTTCGTGTAAAACGCACTGTCACGCTCCTCCGTCCGATCTAGATTTTGCGCAACATAAACAAGTGAAAAGCAGGCAAATAAGAAAACCCCCGCCAAAAGACCCACAAACTTGAATAGCGAAGTTCGAGTCAGGGCCACGCTTGAGCGATTGGTTGAAGAACAAGAGATGGTGGGGAGAGCGTTAGGCATAAATGACCGGTACTCGTTGAAGCTAGTTATTTACATATCAGGTTGTCGGCAGTCGACGCTAAATAGTGAGCGCCCGTCCGTCGCGCCAAGCAGGTCTGCCCAGTCTGCCGGAGACGGGATTTCACGAAGACGCGTTGCGCTACCGATGCAATAGGCCTGTTGCCAACGGCGAGGGGCAGTCATCGGCCGAACCAGCAACTCAAACGACTACTGATCTTTCTATGGCAGTACTCGCCGCCCCCCATGTACTTTTTAGACTCAGCCCTCGACAAGGTGGGTCAATATTTCCAGAAAACTGGAGTGACAAGTACCAGCACCGTCAGGATTTCCAGTCTTCCCAGAAGCATTCCAATGGTCAGTAGCCATTTGGCCGCATCAGGTAATGTTGAGAAATTACCGGCGGGCCCAATGATCGTGCCCAGCCCTGGCCCGACGTTACACACCGCAGTAGCGGCACCGCTCAACGCTGTAGTCCAATCAAGCCCAATGAGCGCCAGGCCCAAGGCGATGGCCGCAATAGTGATCGTGAAGAAGAACGAGAAGGTCAAAAGCGAGCGCACGATTTCCTCGTCGATCGGATGACCGTTGTACTTCTTCTGTATCACGGCTCGAGGATGGATCAACTGCTTCAAGCTACTGACCAGGAGAGCGGCTGCAACCTGGAAACGGAAGATTTTAAGGCCACCTGCCGTTGAGCCTGAACATCCACCGACGAAGGTCAGGTAGAAAAAGAGCAAGACAGCGAAGCTGCCCCACAAGGTGTAGTCGCCAACCGCAACTCCGGTGGTCGTGACAACCGAGGTCACGTTCACTGCCACGATACGAAACGCGTCCCACCATCCGTAATCGCTGTGAAAGTACAGCCAGGTGCCCACGCACAGTGATGTGACGAAAAGGAACCCAATAAATCCGCGGACCTGGTGATCCTTGAGCAGCGCGCGCCGATTGCCCCGCAATGTCGCGACGTACAAGGTGAAGGGCAGGCTGCCCAGAATCATGATGGCCACCGCTACCCAGTGAATCGCTGGTTGCGTCCAATGCCCAAGTGAGGAGTCCGAAGTCGAAAATCCCCCGGTGGAGATCAATGACATTGCGTGGTTGACCGCTTCGAATGGCGTCATTCCAGCGAGCCAGAGCGCCAGGGTTCCGATGCCAGTCAGCCCAAGGTAGAGCAAAAGAATGTACTTGGCTGCCATGTGGGAGCGAGGTGTCACTTTCTCCGACCAGTCTGAGGACTCTGTCTGGAACAGACGCATGCCACCTACTCGTAACAGCGGGAGGATCGCCACCGCCATGCCGATGAAGCCGATGCCTCCCAACCAATGCAGCATGGAGCGCCACATCAACAAGCCGGGAGATGAGCTATCCAAACCGGTGAGGACAGTCGAGCCAGTGGTTGTGATACCAGACATCGTTTCAAAGAATGCATCGGTGTAGCTGATATCGCTGATGAACACCATTGGCAACGCTGCGAAGGTGCACACGACTACCCAGCTTCCGGTCGTCAGCAGGTACATATCCCTGGGACGAAGCTGGCCAGTATCCGGGCGTCCCCGCACGACTAACAGGAGGCCACAGATAAAGGTAATCAAACTCGACCAGAGAAATGCTGACAGATCGTCGCTACGCTCATAGACCACCAGTGTGATCATGGGAATAGCCATGCTCACGGCCAGCGTGATCAGAAAAAGCCCTAGGATGAATCCGATAAGCCGAATGGCTGCGAGGGACATAACAATAACGTTCCAAATTTGCACCGCGCAGTATCGGATGCGCACCCCGTCAAACCCGTAAATTTTGCGTAAAATTTCTGCCAGCGACCCGTCGGGATAAGTGAGGCTAGCAAGAGCGCCCTGTTGCGATAATCCTTCGCATAATGCTTTCCTTCCTGAAAAAGGGCGAATGTATCAGCGCGTCATGTTGCTTTGCTTCATAAAGCCATTTGCCCAAAACGCTTTAAATAGATCTGTCACCTTTCATCTTCAAGGCTTCTTGGGCGGGTAGTTACCGCGCAAGCCCCCGGACTTGTTGCCGGTTTTGCTGGGCAGGTCAGGTACGACCGGGCGGGACTTGGGCTGGGGGTTGGAGCGGCTACGGGGTTGAGGTTGCTTGCTCATTTTGCGCCTCCTGAACTGCGGCAATTCGCGAAAGGGCCTACTCATTCAGCTTAGCTGCCTGGCGAAATGGGCTGCACCGTTCGGCACTTGGGGAAAGTGCTGCAGCCCCAAAACTGTTGACCGCTCCTCGGGCCACCGTTGTATGTCCGCACCACCAGCGCACTGCCGCAGCGCGGGCATTGGCGCGAGGCCGATGGATCGTCGCGCTGCTTCAGGCGTTGCACATGCTCACGCCGGGTAGCGAGCGTCGGCGCCAGGCGACCTGCTTGCAAGGTCTGCAACATGGCCGTCACCTGCGCCTCGCTGAACACCGTTTGCTGGAAAGACTTGATGTAATGGACCCAGCCACCGCCTCGGGTGACATTAGCCGGCATCCTGGTCTTGAAAGTGCTTGGGCCGACAAACACGATGACCGAATGCACAAAGTCCGGGCCGATGCCCAACGCCGCTTGCAGGGCCTTCAAGTGTTTGTAGTTCTGGCGGTTCGGGTTCTGGAAGGCGAAGCGCTTCTTGTAAATCAGCTGTGTCCACTGAGCCTGATTCTCACCACCGAAGATCCAGCCTTTCATGTGCTTGGTCTCCAGCACAAAAATGCCGAAGGGCGACACAAACACATGGTCGATCTGCGTGGTGCCGTCCGGGGTGATCAGCGTCACGTCATGCAGGCGACGGTAAACCTGACGATCCAATCTAAAGTGTGCGCGCAAACGCACCAGACGTTCACCGAACCAGCCTTTGAACAGGCGCGTGCGCAGCAGCGTCCATACCAGCATCAGCGGTAGCAGCCAGACCAGGATGTTGAGTAAGGGGTGCAGGATAACGGAGATGTTCACTTGGCAGTCCTTTGCAGTGAGGGGAGGGGTGTTGAGTTGTCCGATGCTACGTCCCAGTAAAGCATTCCGGACCGCAAACAAAACGGGCGCCCGATAGGCGCCCGCTTTCATTTACTCCGCCGCCTGCGCCCGCAAGCGTCGGCCGATCACATCCATCAAGTCACAGCCATCGCGCAATGGGATGGCCAGCAATTTCGAGAAGTCTGTCAGCACCACCGTGTCACAACCGAGCTCGGCGCGGAAGGCGATGTTTTCCAGCACCTGCGTGACGGTGCGGATGCGGTAGTCGGCCATGGCTTGAAGGACGTCGAGTGGAGCTTGGGTATCGATGAGCAGGGAGGCCGGGATCAGGTCGATTCCGGTGAGAGGCATGTATCTTTCCAAAGGTAAAACTCCGATCAAAGCAAAGGTTGACTGCCCCTCAATCGTCGCCAAACGAATGGGTGACAGCTGTACGCAGGTTGGCGAACCGGGATCGGAATACCGGCAGACCCGAAGGTCTCCCGCGCACAGCTGCCATAAAGACAGCTTTGCGGGCATGCGAAAGCGACTGCATGAAAGCACAGCGCTTTTGCATCCGATCGATCAGGTCGCCAAACCTGAATCGCCATTTTGGGCGACGGGGCGGACTATAAGCCTCATCGGAACGACGGGCAAGGTTAGGAATTCCGAAGTTTATGTAGGAGATTAATGGCGGCCCTAGGACCGTTACATACCTTCTGTGAGCGACTGCTATCGGCCCAGGCTGTGTGAAAACGCGCTAAACACCTCGAAAACTGAGAGTCGCGAGGGTTGCCTATGGAATCAGCGGGCGGAAGCGCGAATTAGTTTAGTCAGTGACATAGAAGTTCGTAATGCCGTTTGGGCCGCGTCAGCGGCCCAATCGGCTACTAACGGGCGAGCCAAGCGGCTGGGTTCACGCCCTGATCGCCTCAAGCAGTCCTGAGATGCCGAAGATACTCATCATCCGTTTGAGGTTGTAGGCGAGCACATGAAGGCTCATCTCAGTGCTCACCCTCGGCAGGGTTTTGGTCAGGAAGTGGGTACTTCCCATCCAGTATTTGAGCGTTAAAGGATGTTCAACGGTCTGTCGACGACGCCTCATCATCGTTGGATCATTTTCCAGCCGTACCTGCATCGCATCGACTACGGCTTCATGTTCCCAGCGCTTTACCCGGCGCTCCTTACCGGTCGTACACTGCTTCTGCATTGCGCAGGACTGGCAGCCCGAGAACCAATAACAGTGCAAAAGCATGCCGTCTTCCACCGAAGAATGCCGGCGGGTCAGTAACTGTCCCGCAGGGCATCGATACTCGTCCGATGCAGCAAGGTAGATGAAGTCCTGCTTACCAAATCGGCCTTCGGCTTTGCTGCCAGATGTGAGGGGTTTCGGTACGAAGGTAGTGATGCCGGCTTGCTCGCAAGCAAGGATTTCCAGACCTTTGTAATAGCCTCGGTCGGTCACCACCGTTAGCGATTCAGCCTCGATTTCTTCACGCGCTTGGTTCGCCATATTGCTCAGTTGCCCACGATCATTACCAACGTTGGTCACCTCGTGGGCAATGATCAGGTGGTGTTTGTCGTCGACAGCTGTTTGTACGTTGTAGCCAACCGTTCCGGTGCCTCGACCGCTCGTGGCCATTGAGCGTGCATCTGGGTCTGTGAGGGAGATCTGCTGGTCTGGACTTTCGTGGAGCTGCGCCTCGATTTCCTTGAGTTTCTGCATCTGCTTTTTCAGTGTTTCTATCTTTTCTTTAAGCCGCTCTGCTTTGGCCTCGGCGACTTCGGGTGTTGCCCGATCCGCCGAATCCATCGCCGCCAGATATCGATCAATACTCTGCTCGATCTGCTGCATGCGTGCCTTCACTTTGCCCTGAGTGAAGTTGCGGTCGCGATTATTGACGGCTTTGAATTTGCTGCCGTCGATGGCGATGATCGACTGGGAGAAGAGATTGAGGTTGCGGCAAAGAACTACGAACTGGCGGCATACGCTGCGAATGGCTTTGCCGTTGTCCTTGCGAAAGTCGGCAATGGTTTTGAAGTCCGGGGCCAAACGCCCCGTTAGCCACATCAACTCGACGTTGCGCTCGGCCTCACGCTCAAGCCGGCGGCTGGACTGAATCCGATTGAGATAGCCGTAGATATAGATCTTTAGCAAGACCGCTGGATGATAGGCCGGACGACCCGTTGCAGCAGGATCGACGCCCTCAAACCCAAGTGCGCCCAGGTCGAGTTCATCGACGAAAACGTCGACCACGCGCACTGAATTTTCTTCGGCTACGTAATCGTCCAGACACTCCGGCAGCAAGGTGACTTGCATCCGAGCCTCACCTTCAATAAATCGCTTCATGATCGCCCCGCTACGATCTCGACGATCAGAAGATTAGACAATTGCGGGAGTTTTCACACAGCCTGGGCCAGAAGCGGACGCTCACTCACTCCGCTCACGTCCCAATGCCGAAGTACTGGATCACCTGATTGTGCCCGACATATATACCGTGGCGGGTATATAGACCGCGACCGACAATGAGGTGAGATCCAGCTAGAAATCTAGGCATGCGAGGTCTCCAGAAGATGTACTTTAGGGGAAGCAGTAGTGAGTTCGTCCCATTCGGCGATGGCGATGCGCTATCATCGATAACGCTTCTACAAACACGTACCGAAGTGACTCTGGGTATCAAGTAAAGACCATTATGGGCGGTTCCCCCGGACAGCCTTCCAGCGGCATAGGAGACAGGGATGTTCCATCGTATAGCTCAGGTGCTTGCTTCGAAGTGCGACTACGTCAGCTCGCTCGTGAATCATGCGATGGGACAGTACAAGCGCTACAGAAAAGCTGCCGAAAAAGCCGCGGCCGCCGCACGTGAATACCTGGCTGTGCCCAGCGGTACAAATGTCTTCGAGCCGCTAACGCCTGTACTTTTGGAGATGGATCGATCACAGCGTTACGAGAGTGAACTGCTGAGCGCACTGAGCAACGATCAGATTCGCAATATCGCGATTACTGGTGAGTATGGCGCTGGCAAGAGCAGCGTTATCCGTACGTTTGTCGATCGTCACCCTGAACTCACCTATGCATTTGTGTCGCTGGCCGCCTTCGGCAAAGATCTAAACAACGGTGGGGCAGGGAAGTCGACCTCAACCGATACTCCAGTCGCTCCCCCTGATTCCAACTCAAACACCACCGATCCCAAAGGTGCAGAGAAAAAAAACGAGTCGGATATTTTGACGCGCATCGAGGAAACCATCGTTCAGCAACTGCTGTACGCGGTACCGTCAGATGAGCTGCCGAAGAGTCGATTGAAGCGAATCATCCAGGCGTCTTCGTCCAGCATCTGGGTGCGTACAATTTTCTACGTGCTGATGATCGTAAGCGTACTGAGGCTTTACGTCCCGACAGTCGAGAAACTGCCGAAAATTGACCCATCTTGGTTGGTCGAATGGCTTCTATTGATCCCGGGATGGATGGCCGTCGTGATGCTGGGGGGTGGTGGCATCTACATGATGTTCTCGGCGCTGAAGCTGCTGTCCCTGTTCAGCATTGACGGCTTCACGATCAAGGGCGGAAAACTGGAAACGACCCACCACGGCTCCGTGTTGCACAAGAATGTTGATGAAATCGTCTACTGCTTTGAGCGCAGCAAAATCGACATCGTGGTGATCGAGGATCTCGACAGATTTGGTATTCATGATGTCTTCACACGGCTGCGGGAAATCAATTTCATCATCAAGCAGTCCCCGCAGATCAAAAGACCGGTTTACTTCATCTATGCGCTTCGGGATGAGCTGTTCGCCGTCGGTGAAAAAACGAAATTTTTCGACCTGATCATCCCAATTATTCCCGTGGTCAACTCCGAGAACTCTCGCGAGCAAATGTTCAAGATGCTTCGTGAGCGACAGTTCAATGGGGCAGCGTTGGACGTTGGGCTTAATGAGACGTTGGTCGAAACCGTTTGTTACCTCATCGATGACATGCGGTTGATCAAGAATATCGTCAATGAATTCGACATGTTCTCCAGCATTCTCAGCGGTGGCTCCGGCCTGAAGCTTGATCCTAACAAGCTGTTTTCGATCATCGCGATTCGCAATCTGCATCCTGATGAATACGCCCACCTGGTAAAACGACGTGGGGCCATTTACGAGACCATCCAAGGTTTCAGTGAGTGGCGATTCCAGCAGTCCAAGCAGGCTGAAGATGCCTACCAGGCGTTGCGGGAGAAGCGGGAAAAGCGGGTACAGGAAATCGCTGAGAGTGTGGCAGAGCTGCGGGCGTACGTTTGGTTTGAGCTTAAGAAGGCTTCAAATTTACCAAGTGCGAACTATGCCCAAGTGGTACAGGGCAACATGTTTTCGATGCTCGATTTTGTGACTGATCAAGTTTTTGACGGGATTGTCAATCATTCGACTCGATTGCAGATGATCCATACCGACGTGCAAAGGCGGGTGTTGCAGACGTCAGAGGCTGTGGGCGCTAAGGAACTTCTAGCGTCGACGTCATACCAGAAAAGGTATGACCTGCTCCAGAGAACGCTTGTTGATATTGATGATGAAATGGCCGAACACCGAATCGAGGCAGGCCGAATTAATCACCAAACCTTCCGGGCCGCTGCCAAAAAAACCTACGGCGATGTCATCACTCAGAAACTGAACGGCTTGGACGTTGTCATTTACCTGATGCGCCACGGATACTTCGACACCGATTACACAGACTACTTCGGCTACTTCTACGAAGGATCTCTCACATCCGAGGACAAAAACCTGATCCTGGAACTGAGACGTGGCGTCTCCGTGGACGTCACGACCGTGATCACTGCCCCGAAAAAGGCCGTGGAAAAGCTGGATACTGATGATCTGAGCGATGGCAGGGGCATTATCGTCGCGCTGATCGAGTACCTTTCTAGCTGTCCGTACAACGATCCTGGCATGAGTCATGAGCGCAGTAAGCTCACGACTATTCTTAGGAGCGGGCTTAATGGACACCTAGACAGGATGGCGCAGGCGACCGAGATTTTGATTTCAGGTGCGGCGTCGCCTAAGTTCATTCACGCCGTTTATGCCTTGGAGCCTCGGTTATTCCAAGCATTGTTGAACGCTGAGCGATTCGAATCGGCGGCATTGAGGCAAGCACTGATCACTGCAATCATGGATGGGTTGGAGGCGGCCCAGCTTCGCAAGCTTGATTCTGCGCCGGACATGAAAATCTATGATGCCATTGCGAGTTTTGAAGACGTCTCGCGCTTTATGCCTGAACTTGAAGCTGGAGCTAAAGGCTGGTCTTGGATGAAAGAGTTACCGGTGCGCTTCTCAGCGTTAAATGGCGCCATCGTCCTGGACGACCTCAAGAAGCTGATCAAGTGGGATTGCGTTGAGATAAACCTGAATATGCTCACGCTGATTTGCCAAAAAGCCGAATCGGTTCACTCAAGTAAAGCTGATCACAGTGAAAGCATCATTTCCTATCGTCGACTGCAGGCCCTTGAGATTGATGGCCTGAATGAACTCCTGCTTGAGTCTGCGGAGGAGTTTGCAAACACGCTTTTAGCCCAAGTTGGCACTCTGGACGAGTCCGCGACCTCCTTTACAGAGCTGCTATGGGCCATCCTTGAAGAGTCGGACGATTCAGATGCCGTGGATCAATTATTTGATCGAACGACATGCACCTTCGAGCGGCTTGAAGACACGACCCCATCGTTGTGGGAGAAAATGTTGCTGTCTGATCGGGTGAATTTGAAGGCTGTTGCGGTGTGGACATTCTTCCAGGACACACGCGTACCGGGTTCAGGGCAAACCTCGGACATGGAGGCTTTAACAAGCTTTATCCAGCGCCATGCTAAGGAGCTAGGAGATGATCTCTGGGACTTCAATACCTCCATGCATCAAGAGCTGCAGAGGTACCTAATCGCCTCATCAGGGCTATCTAACGAAATACTTGAAGTGCTCTTCGCGAATATAGTCTTGAGCGATCCCGCAATTCTTAAGGGACTGCAATCCAGGGAGCGTTGGGAGATGCTCGCAAGCGCGCCGTTTCTTGCGTATAGCCCTGAAATCCGCGAGAGCATCATGACATTCAGTGCAGAACTGGAAGCTACGTATCTCGCGGCACATTGGGTACAGGCGCGCGATCAGATTGATTTATTTCAGCTGCCGATCGACATCGCGTTACCACTCAGTAAAAGCGGTGCGCTTGAGCTGAATGAAAAGATTCAGATGTGGACGGCGTTGCCGATTGAAGCCTTCGACACCAACAACGAGGCCGTCAAAGAGGTCGCTGAAACCTGCCGCGTCGCTAATCGACACTCGACAAGCTTTCCGCCGGCGTTCATCCCCGCGCTCAAGAAGTTCGCAGCTGGGGAGGGCCTGACTTCAGCTCAGCGTTCTGAAGTGCTGATCCAATGCTTGCCATCGTATAACTGGGCAGAGGCAGCCACCGTTCTTGGCATGTTGAGTGATGTCGGTTTCACAAAGCTTTCACCGAATGTCAAAAAAATCGAGGTACCAAACACCGATCTCAACATGAGGCTGGTCAACGCTCTTAAAACGAAAGGCTTCGTTCAGACCGTAACGGAAGAAGACGCTTTCATCAGTGCTACCGCCAAGCCTAAAGGCATGATCTGAGCTGCCGCTGGCTCACTGGATCAGCGCTGATTTTTTAGACTTCTTCGAGGGGCTGCTTCTGGCCGATTGCAGCCCTTGGTGACCAGGAGCAACCGGCCAATATCTGCCGCTTACCGGAGGTGGTTGTGGGCCAAAAGCGGTCATCCCGTCGCTTCGAGAGCCGTGGCGATTCTCTGTCGGGGTGATGAATGGAGTGGAATAATGAGGACGGCGCACACTTTGTGTAGCTTCTGAATTGATAAGCCCTAGAAAAGAAGCGTAGTGTCTGCTGCTAAATCCTCACCTACGGAGCTGGATATGAGTAAAAGTTTTCGTGACCGCATCCAGGTAATGAATGAGATGTATAAACTTCCAATCCACGAAACCCCGCACCTTTTCCCGGATGCCGAGGATCGTCTTCTGAAGTTCAAGCGAACCTTGCTCGATGAAGTTGCCGAAATTGATGATATTGCGGAGCAGATTCGTCGAGGTGACGAGTCCATAGATGTTCAAGTCGCGATTGCAGATCTCCTCGGTGATGTCATCGTCTACTGCCGTTCTGAGGCCATGAAGTACGGCATCCCTCTAGAGGCCGTCTTGGATCTGATCATGGATAGCAATGAGAGTAAGCTTGGAGCAGATGGCAAGCCGATCTACGATGAAAACGGGAAGTTTCTCAAGGGGCCAAAATATTGGAAGCCTGAGCCCCAAATCAAACGACTCTTGGCAAGCCTTTCGGCCCCAAAATAATCACAAAATTCTGAGGTGATTACTTGTCAACTGTCAAAAGTGTTGGGAAGTGCCGGAGTTTGGTTGATATTGAAAACATTATCTCCCAAATCGAGTCATCCGAGAGCGATACGATCTTCCGCTTTCCTATAGATCCGCTCGAAGCTCGTCATAGCCCGATGCTCGATGCATCTCGACTGCAGATGATCGTTACGCTCGCCCGCCAGAAGCTCGAAGATGATTATCTGGACATTCATCCGAACACTCCAGACCTGAATGCTCTTCAGGCGGTTTGTGATTACTCACCCGGCATTGCGGGTGTCCGACTGTCAAAGGGAATACGCGTTGGGAAAAAAGAAGTCGATCGCCGAGATGTCCTAGTCTTCGCCGCCGAAAGGATGAAAGCTATGGACGCCCAAGACTTTGACCAGGTAATTAAGGGACGGTGCATTGATCTCCTGTGCGTCAGCGGCTCCAGAGTTCAATTTTTGAAGCCACTGTTCGCTTCACGAGGTAAGGCCAAAGAGCGAGATGACATGGTCCCGGTGATGCGCAAGCTGATTGACTGTGCCATGAAACAAACCAAGGATAAGGTGGATGAGCCTTTGACCAACGCGCTCGCATTGTTCTCTGCTGAACTCATCCAGAATACTCAAGACCATGCGGTCAAAGACCATACTGGTAGACCGTATCTCTCGCATGTCGAGGGAATGATGATGGGATGGACACGGCTATATGACTGGCTCCATTCTGAAGACTTCTCTGGTCACCCCCTCCTTAAGAGTTACTGGGATGGTGAGTCCGCCAAGACAGATACAGGGCTCACAAGTCTAAGGGTATTCGAGGTCAGCTATTTTGATTCTGGGCCTGGTTTAGTAAGCCGCTACACTGGAAAGCCAGTGCAGGAGATGTCACTCGAAGATGAGCTGCAGGCACTCCTCACATGCCTGCGACACAAATCGACCTCGAAGCCCCAAACCGCGGCAGGCGAAGGATTACCATCCGTGTTGCAACAGCTGCGACAAATAGGCGGAATGATGAGAATCCGCACGGGGAGACTTTCGGTGTTCAACGCATTTGAGCCTGCCGACACTCGTGACATCTTTGACTTCCGTCACTGGGCTCAAACCAACCTTTCGCCCGTTCAAGGTGCAGTTATTTCCATCCTTGTACCGCTGAGGGCTCACTGATGGAACGGTTCTTCTCTTGGCGAAATTTAGAGCACTGTCCCTCGCACGGCAGCATTGAAACCTTGGTGCTTTGTTACAAACGCTGCCAACTGACCGAAGGGAATGTGTCTGCGGATGTGGAGACAGCCCTCAAGAGTGATGCCAATCTTCCAGATTGCGTATACATCGTGGGCACTACCGAGCAATACAACATCTTTAAGGCAGCCTGGGATCCAGCCAATATTCACCTGCAAACCATGACCAAGCGTGGCATGAAGGCTGGCTTCGACTTCGTGAAGCAGTACACGTTCGTCGAATGGGATGGCGCAAATTTCCAACACCATGCCCTTGGTAAACATCCCAGCCTTTACAAGGTGGATCTGAAGCATCTGCTAAGCCGTGGCGTACACAATCTCATCGAGAAAAACAATGCCATCCACCAAGCTCCCTCCGGGCATGTGTTCAGGCATCCTTCTCAGAGACGGAACAAGGTCTTCATCCAAGCAAGAGAGATCGCCTCGGGCGAGGCAGAGCTGTACGTTGTTGCGTACCTGATCGCTCTATGCCACGGCAAGGCCATGCAAGGTAGCAGCAAGGTCTTCATCGATTCGATGGGCATCTATGCCTATGTCAAGTGCGCTCTGGATCTGTGCCGCTCCGGGGCAGAAATAGTTAGCTTCCACTCGTATGATGAGTTGGAGAAAATCAACCCGCCATCGGAGCCCTACTTCTGCATTGTTTCCGCCTCCACGTCCGGCAGTATGGCGGCAAAGATGGCAAACAGCATGTGGGACCCCCAGCGAATTGCCACCATCGTCGACGTGACGTCCAAGAGACGAGCCGGCGACGTAATGGTCGCGCTTGACCGTATGGGGGTAGCATTCCCTGATTTAAAAGTCAGCGACGGAACCCTTATTGAGATCATTGGCGAGAACTTCTCGTCCAAAGCCAAGCCTCCTCGACCAGTCGTTATCGGACAGCCGCATGCTCCCAAAGCCCTAGCTAAGCTCCATGAGTACTTTGGTTTCTCGATACACCCCTTCAACACCCAAATCGCAACGAAGAGTAAGCTACTGCAGCTTGATGTCACCAAGGTGCTGGAGAGCGAAGAATTTCAGAAATGGCTCGGCGCAGAAATTGACTGGTCATTCCCGCTGACCGTCAGTCACGTTATCCATGCCGATGATGAGGCCTCAAAGGCTCTGGCGGGGATCGTCGTAGATCGCCTGAGCGTCCGTCTGGCTGCAGGTTTGTCGATCACGGTGACTCCGTACCATGAGCTGGAGAAGGACAACTGCAAGGACGCCACTGGCGTAGTGATCGTTTCCACTGTCGCGAGGGATGGAGGCGTTCTTCGGGAAATCAGTCGCGATCTGCGCTCGTACATCAAAGCTGACATCCCTAGGCACTTCCTCTCCCCAATCGGAATCCCCCAGACGAACGAGTCATGGAATCAATTGCGGATGTTTTTGGTACGAAACTCCACGCCCAGAGAGTATGGTTTCGCCAACTGGATCCAGCTACCTCTCGGAGAAGACTCCGACGACAACTCCTGGTATCGCCTGATTACGGCATATCAAGCGCATTCAGATAAAAACACCCATGACCTAGAACTTGGGTCCCTTAAGGACACATCCAACATACTCCCCTCAATTGAATTAGCTGGTAAGGCAGTATCAAACGCGTTTAATGGTTTTTTGCTGTCGCCGCGAGGCAACAAGCTCTGCCTATCGGAAGGCTTTCTCTTTTTCGGAGACAGTACTGATATTGCTAAGCGGTATGCCGAAGTTGAGCCCAGCATGGTGTACCTCACTATCTCTGCCGTACTCCAAAGCGCTCGTGAATATAAAGAGCACGAAAGGCGTCTCCGCCCCAACGGCTACGAGTCAGTCGTACTGGCACCAGAGTGCTTCCTAAGGTTCAACGAAGCAATATTGCAAGCGTGCATGTTGAGGGCGTGCCAGCCTGCGGAGTTGGACTACTCATCTAGCCCAGAACTCAGCAAGGTGATGAAAGAGCTATTGGTGAAGGTTTTTGTACGCTGTGACAAGGACTTCGGCGATGCAGCCTTGGAGTTTGCCGCTGCCATTGCCGTGGGCTCACTTCGGCTTGCCAAACGGGATATGGAGACGTTGCTGGACGATGCGTTGGAGCAGCAAGCTGGCAAGCAGTCCGAATTGCTCGGGATGCTCGTGTTGGCTAAGCAAGCAAGTTGCTAGGATGACGCGCTGAGTGTTCGGCTTGCCAGCCATAAGATGCCGAAAACATGGGGAACTAAAAATATTTCCAGCTACCGAACAAAAATGAGCGCAGTGGTCCGAACAGTGGGTTTACTGCGTCTAGTCAAGAAGGAGCAGGCCGCGTCTGCTCCTGGCCGTTTACTGCCTGTCGCGAGAGGCAGGGAACGGCCGAAGCAGCCGGTCAGTCCCAGTCGTTACCAGACAAAACCTGACGTTTAGATCTATCTATAAATCTCGGGGCGATTCAATTTACGTCGTTCGAAGAAAGGCAGGCTACGTGTGAGTCTGTCGGTATTTCCCGTCTCAATAAGGCTACCCATGTACATGGAGGTAGCCTCTGCAGCGGTTTTTCCTAACCTATTTTTTTCCAAACGTACTCTTCAGGCTTCCTTCAACAAATTGGTGTGGTTTCCACCCACCGATTATTTTGTCTGCTAAGAATGTATCGATAACACCCATTGTCAAAGCTGCTGTAGTAGCAATCCCTCCAGACAAAACGCTACCTAGAGCAAGCGATGTTCCTGTGAATAAAATCCATTTAGATGTCTTGGCAGGAAGTTTTGAGAGTGCGGAATCCTTTATTGTCTCTTTGTAAAATTC
The DNA here is from genome assembly GCF_029959925.1 of Pseudomonas sp. PS02303. Lineage (NCBI taxonomy): Bacteria > Pseudomonadati > Pseudomonadota > Gammaproteobacteria > Pseudomonadales > Pseudomonadaceae > Pseudomonas > Pseudomonas sp. PS02303. The sequence goes on along the minus strand of NZ_JASCOM010000060.1, from coordinate 1,589 downwards.
CTGCATAAGAGTTTTTTCAGGTGGCACACCCTGTATCCAACGCTTGAAAGCTTTCGAAGAGTTTATTACTTTAACTACTTCATAGAAACTCACCCTCCCTGAATTGACCGCTTCCCTTATAGTGTTGCAGTTGTCTAGTGTTAGATCTACAAAATCGTTGACTTCTTTTTGTGACTCGTTATCTCTTGCCCATAATCCTTGAAGTGTCTTTTTTTGCATTTCTTGTTCGTATGGATCTACGAACAGCTCTGAGTCTAATGATGCTGAAAAGAAAGATGACTCATAGGAATACTGTAATTGCGATAGCAATACGGATATTGGCACTCCCTGTTTCATTGGTAGCGGTAGTCTGTATGTACGGGAGAGAAGGAGGGGGTCAATATTTGTGTCTATAAAAAAGCCACCCGTACTAGGATACTCAATGCGAAATCTTAATTTATCTTTTTGAATATATTGAGGGGCCAGATAATCCAAAATTGTTGAGATGGAACTCTCTACGGCCTCAGAGTTTTCCCATTTTTTCAATAGCGCGTTCTGGTTAAAGCTTCCATGATCAAGTTGGTGTAGCTTTTTTTCAAACTTGTAAGCCATTGTTTTGGCTTGTGGGCTACTACTTGCCGCATCTTTAAAAGTCGTGAATGCATGTTCGTTATAGGTTGTTTTTGAGTCCTGCAACGTCGCCAAACTGTAGTGGTTTCGGGTTTCTGAAACATTTCTAATGTGTACGGCGAGATTGTCGGATAAAAAATGAAACTCTATAATATCTCGTTCAATTAAGTCCAGGAAAATGGCGGGCGGTATTTTTCTTAATAGATATTTTAGTGTTCCTTGATTGCCTACGATTTTAACTTTACCGTAAAAAATAAGGCTTTCTGCAAGCGCCCCTACATCTATTTTTTGATCATGACTGTATGAGTTTTTGAAAACAATTGAGTCAAACATATTTTACCCTTCCCATGGGAAAAAGCCGGATGAGCTATGACTATCAATACAAATCCGGCTACGAAAACAGTGGCGATGTCGTAATGCTATCAAACAAGGTAGCACAGCCTAATCTTTGGGGTTGGCCAGTTCGACGTCGTGCCATGCAAAGCGCCGATCCAATCTTAGATTGTGGTTCTCGCGCACCACGTTTGCGAGTCTCTTTGCGCGCATCGGTATGAAGTTCGGTTCTATGGACGGCGTGACCACCTTTCCCGTGTCGGATTGCGAGGACTGTTCCTGCGAGGTTGGGACGATGGTCGCGGTGTGGAAGCCGGCCGCGTGTTCGGATCTTTTTTCAGGAGATTCCGCTGCAATCCCACAGCCCTCACTGCTGGTTCGATAGTCCCGATGATGTCCCACAAGGCTGGCGCTTTCTTATAGCGGAAACATTATCGTTTCCACACTAATCGGTCGAAAACTAGGCAACATAATGAACGTCCGCAATCGGCCAATCGTGGGCCCTCGCAACAGGGAGCTATTGGCCGAATCCTGCCTTTCGCGAGAGGCAGGAATCCATAACCCGAAGCGGACTTTCAAGCTTAGTCATCGTGAATTGGTTTTACGAGCAACAGTTCGTAGGTCAAATCGGCTTCATAAAATGTGGT
>NZ_JASCOM010000605.1:0-209 GCF_029959925.1 Pseudomonas sp. PS02303 | reverse complement strand
ACGTCGTCCACACGCCCGGTGATCCAGTAGTAACCGTCTTCATCGCGACGTGCGCCGTCACCGGTGAAGTACATGCCACGGAAGGTCTTGAAGTAGGTGTCGACGAAGCGGTCATGGTCGCCGTACAGCGTGCGCGCCTGGCCTGGCCACGAATCGAGAATCACCAGGTTGCCCTCGGCCACGCCTTCGATGATGTTGCCCAGGTTGTC
>NZ_JASCOM010000604.1:0-224 GCF_029959925.1 Pseudomonas sp. PS02303 | reverse complement strand
GGTTTCGCCCTTACGGCGAGTCCCTTTTGTCAAACGCCACAAAAGGAACCAAAAAGTCTCGCCCCAAGCGTCCGGCCCCTCGCTAAGGCTCGGCGTTCCTTCGCTCCGGTATCCATCCGGGGACACTGCCCTCCGGTCTGCTTCGCGACGACCTACATGCAGCGTGTTCGACTGCGTCGAACGGCGCTGCGCGCCACTCCCCGGATGAACACCTCCACTCAGCC
>NZ_JASCOM010000603.1:0-233 GCF_029959925.1 Pseudomonas sp. PS02303 | reverse complement strand
CGCCAAAAGCAAAATCAACAGCACCCATGCTGGGGGCCTCCGCTCCCGGCCGGTGGCCAGGAACAGAGCGCCAGAGGGTGATTTGATCAGCGAAGGGTCAAGGGTGCGCTCCGCCCGGGACTCCGTTCGCCGCGACGGTGAAGCGAGTCACGACGAGCCGGGGTCGCGGCCCCTGACCTGAGGAATTTCAACGGTGGATGGACTGGCCTCGATCGGAGTACGGGAACCTGTTC
>NZ_JASCOM010000602.1:0-245 GCF_029959925.1 Pseudomonas sp. PS02303 | reverse complement strand
AGCACTGTTCCGGCAGTGACTGACGTTACCGACACCCTCGATACCTCGACCGTCAGCTTGACGGCCAACAGCAGCGTGGCGGAAGGCGGGACCGTGGTTTACACCGCGTCCGTTACCGCTCCGGTGACCGGCTCGCCGGTTGTCGTGACCTTGTCCAACGGCCAGACCATCACCATTCCGGTCGGCTCGAGCAGCGCCAGTGTGGACTTCATAACGCCAAACGACGCATTGGCGGGCGGTGGTTC
>NZ_JASCOM010000601.1:0-249 GCF_029959925.1 Pseudomonas sp. PS02303 | reverse complement strand
GACGCTGTTCCTTGAGATACCAGTTCTTCCCAAGCACTGGCCATGCCGTGCAGGCGCAGTTCTTTGAGTTCAGTCATCAGGTCACGCATTGCGATTCTCCTCATCGGTCGTACGGAGCCGGTCGTAGCGCGCCGTATTGGCAACAGGCGCGACCTTGAGTTGCAGGCTGGTTTCTACACAGGGAGGTGGTGCGGTGGAGGTCAGGCGGGCAAGGACATTGAGGATGTGATCGGCGCTCAGACTTCCCGA
>NZ_JASCOM010000600.1:0-252 GCF_029959925.1 Pseudomonas sp. PS02303 | reverse complement strand
CCCCCCCCCCCCCCCCCCCCCCCCCCCCCCCCCCCCCCCCCCCCCCCCCCCCCCCCCCCCCCCCCCCCCCCCCCCCCCCCCCCCCCCCCCCCCCCCCCCCCCCCCCCCCCCCCCCCCCCCCCCCCCCGCCCCCCCCCCCCCCCCCCCCCCCCCCCCCCCCCCCCCCCCCCCCCCCCCCCCCCCCCCCCCCCCCCCCCCCCCCCCCCCCCCCCCCCCCCCCCCCCCCCCCCCCCCCCCCCCCCCCCCCCCCCC